>NZ_ALNJ01000076.1:0-132512 GCF_000293135.1 Klebsiella sp. OBRC7
TGCTAAACTGGGCTGGTCCCAGTATCACGACACCGGTTTCTACGGTAACGGTTTCCAGGGCAACAACGGCCCGACCCGTAACGATCAGCTGGGTGCTGGTGCGTTTGGTGGTTACCAGGTTAACCCGTACCTCGGTTTTGAAATGGGTTACGACTGGCTGGGCCGTATGGCTTACAAAGGCAGCGTTGACAACGGCGCTTTCAAAGCTCAGGGCGTTCAGCTGACTGCTAAACTGGGTTACCCGATCACTGACGATCTGGATATCTATACCCGTCTGGGTGGTATGGTTTGGCGCGCTGACTCCAAAGGTAACTACGCTTCTACCGGCGTTTCCCGTAGCGAACACGACACTGGCGTCTCCCCGGTATTCGCGGGCGGCTTAGAGTGGGCTGTTACTCGTGACATCGCAACCCGTCTGGAATACCAGTGGGTTAACAACATCGGCGACGCTGGCACCGTTGGTACCCGTCCTGATAACGGCATGCTGAGCCTGGGCGTATCCTACCGCTTTGGTCAGGACGACGTTGCTCCGGTTGTAGCTCCGGCGCCGGCTCCGGCTCCAGAAGTGACTACCAAGCACTTCACCCTGAAGTCTGACGTTCTGTTCAACTTCAACAAATCTACTCTGAAACCAGAAGGCCAGCAGGCTCTGGATCAGCTGTACACCCAGCTGAGCAACATGGATCCGAAAGACGGTTCCGCAGTTGTTCTGGGCTACACCGACCGTATCGGTTCTGATGCCTACAACCAGCAGCTGTCTGAGAAACGTGCTCAGTCCGTTGTTGATTACCTGGTATCTAAAGGTATCCCGGCTAGCAAAATCTCTGCTCGCGGTATGGGCGAATCCAACCCGGTCACTGGCAACACCTGTGACAACGTGAAAGCTCGCGCAGCTCTGATCGACTGCCTGGCGCCGGACCGTCGTGTAGAAATCGAAGTTAAAGGCTACAAAGACGTTGTAACTCAGCCGCAGGCTTAAGTTATCTCGTTAATAAAAAACCCCGCATTGCGGGGTTTTTTTTACCTTAAATTCCGCTATCAAAAGCAGCAACGCACCGATAGCCCGACGCTTGTATTGCTACTCTTTTCCTAATAGTACCTGCAAATCATGCTTCAGGCTGGACATCTTGCTGGCATACTTCTCTTTATGCTCAGCATCCTCAATCAACTGCACAATGGTTTCCGACAGCGTTTTACCCCGTCTTTGCGCCAGACCTGCCAGACGCTGCCAGACCATGAACTCCAGATCGATAGACTTTTTACGCGTATGCTGATGCTCCGCGTTAAAATGACGCTTACGTCTGGCGCGGATAGTCTGCTTCATGCGGTTTATCAGCGCCGGATTGATATGCTGCTCAATCCAGGTATTCACCAGCACGGGTTCATTTTCGAGCGTCAGTAATAAATCGACGGCGGCTTGCGCAGCGCTGGCTTCAATGTAGCGGGTAATAAGCTCACCTTCCCGGTGCTTTTTTACCAGATAAGTCCATTTCCAGCCGCTTTCAAGATTTTCCAGTTGTTGATATTTCATTGCGATCTCAATGTGACCGTGTAACTCATTTCAGGATATCAGTTTTTTCCTGATGTGCTGAGAATAAATGATCTTTCGTGATGTTGGTAGATTCGTTATCACCGCGACAATCGCAATCCCTCGTGTGCTCGGACGCCGCATAATGTATAATCGCGCGTTTTACATCTGACTAAAAAACAGCGACTTTGACCATTACGAAACTTACCCGAAACGACCTCGCTCCTGATACGGAAAGTTATCAGGCGCTGTTTGCACAAGCCGACTTAGCTCACGCAGAGGCATCGCTCTCAGGCGAACTCCAGCCCCGACTCTTCTATGGCCTGGAGCAGCTCCTGGTCACTCCGGCCATTTCGCCGTTTATGCTGGTTAAAATTCCGGAAGAGCCGGAGTACCTGCAGTGGTTGGCTAACGAAACCCGTACTTTACATCAACCGGCACAAACGCTCTGTGGCGTTCGCTATCAGGTTGATGGCGGAAAAATCTCGCTCTCCCCGGCGCAAACGGTTGAAGATGATTTTGCCAGCGTTGCGCCGGTTGAAGCCGCGGACTGGATCGAAGCAGAGCAGCTTTTTGGCTGCGTGCGCCAGTTTAATGGTGAAATCACGTTACAACCCGGTCTGGTCCATCGTGCTAACGGCGGGGTATTAATTCTCTCCCTCCGCGCATTACTGGCACAGCCCCTGCTGTGGATGCGGCTAAAAAATATGGTAACCCGCCAGCGTTTTGACTGGTTATCATTCGATGAGTCTCGCCCTCTTCCGGTCAGCATTCCCTCTATGCCCCTGAGTTTGAAAGTTATCCTGGTCGGCGAGCGGGAATCTCTTGCGGATTTTCAGGAGATGGAACCCGAGCTTTCTGCGCAGGCTATCTACAGCGAATATGAAGATAATCTGCAAATCGCTGACGCCGATACGCTGAAGCAGTGGTGCCAGTGGGTCTGGCAAAATGCTCAGCTGCTCGAACTCCCGGGGCTGTCAGCTAACGCCTGGCCGCTGCTGATCCAGGAAGGTGCGCGTTATACAGGCGATCAGGAAACCTTGCCGCTGTGCGTACTCTGGATTGCTCGCCAGCTTCGCGAAGCCGCCGCATTCTGTGAAGGTGAAGAGATTAGCGCTGAAGAGATGCAAACCATGCTGGAGCGTCGTTTGTGGCGCGAAGGCTACCTTGCTGAACGCATCCAGGATGAAATACTGCAGGAGCAAATCCTGATCGAGACCGAAGGCGAATGCGTCGGACAAATCAACGCACTCTCCGTCATTGAGTTTCCGGGCCATCCGCGTGCGTTTGGCGAGCCTTCGCGTATTAGCTGCGTCGTACATATTGGCGACGGCGAATTTATTGACGTTGAACGTAAGGCCGAGCTTGGTGGCAACATTCATGCAAAAGGCATGATGATCATGCAGGCGTTCCTGATGTCCGAGCTGGAGCTCGAACAACAGCTCCCCTTCACCGCCTCCCTGACCTTCGAGCAGTCCTACAGCGAAGTGGATGGCGATAGCGCCTCCATGGCCGAGCTGTGCGCGCTGATCAGCTCGCTGGCCAATGTGCCGATTAATCAGAGCATCGCCATTACCGGCTCTGTCGATCAGTTTGGTCGCGTACAGCCGGTTGGCGGGCTTAACGAGAAAATTGAGGGCTTCTTTGCTATTTGCCAGCAGCGTGGGCTGACCGGTAAACAGGGAGTCATCATTCCCTCCGCCAACGTTCGTCACCTGAGCCTGGCGCAGGAACTGCAACAGGCCGTTGCGGATGAGCAGTTCTTTATCTGGGCAGTCGATGACGTGACGGAAGCGCTGCCCATTCTGACCCAGTTACTCTGGGACGGCGAAGGACAAACGTTACGGCAAACCATTCAGGAACGAATTGCGCAGGCGACACAGCAAGAGAGTCGTCATCGCTTTCCGTGGCCGCTACGCTGGTTAGGCGGTTCAGGTTCGAACTGATCGGACTTGTTCAGCGTACACGTGTTAGCTATCCTGCGTCCCGAACTCAAAATAAGGCTTACTGAAAACATGGTAGATAAACGCGAATCCTATACAAAAGAAGACCTTCTTGCCTCTGGTCGTGGTGAACTCTTTGGCGCCAAAGGCCCACAGCTGCCGGCGCCAAGTATGCTGATGATGGACCGCGTCATCAAAATGACCGAAACCGGTGGTAACTATGACAAAGGTTATGTTGAGGCAGAACTCGATATTAACCCGGACATGTGGTTCTTCGGTTGCCATTTCATTGGTGACCCGGTGATGCCGGGCTGTCTGGGCCTGGATGCCATGTGGCAGCTGGTTGGCTTCTACCTGGGCTGGTTAGGCGGCGAAGGTAAAGGACGTGCATTAGGCGTGGGCGAAGTGAAGCTCACCGGTCAGATACTGCCAACGGCGAAGAAAGTGACCTACCGTATTCATTTCAAACGCGTGATAAACCGTCGTTTGATTATGGGGCTGGCGGATGGAGAAGTGCTGGTTGACGGTCGTTTGATTTACACCGCAACCGATCTGAAAGTGGGCCTGTTCCAGGACACTTCCGCGTTCTGATAAGCATCACGCGTTAGAAAAGGCGAAGCCCCCGCGCAGCGGAGGCTTCTTTTTAAAGAGACAGTCAGGCAATTTGTACCCTGTCCTCCATGGCCTCTCGCCAGCCTCCTAGCCAATAAGACCTTTGGTTTAAGGTCTGGTAAGGACACATTTCCTTCGACCTTCCGGTAATACCGGCCTGGTACCCACGCTGATGTGCCCGTTCCAGGCGATCTCGTTTTTGTCTCTTCATGCCTCGTTTCCCTCATACTTTGATCTGGTGGAAAAGAAAACAATGGTCACTAAATACGCAACCACGGTTAACGAATACCGCGAATCGGGGATAGCGTCAATGCGCAAAATTCACGCCATTGTCATATTTGTGAGCTACATGAAACTTCGTTTGTACAAAAACTGTGAACCAGCACAAGTAACAAACTGATGAGACAAATAAAAAAGCCGCTGCGATTTTCACTGTCGCAGCGGCTTTTATTCTTATTAATTTTACTTATGGCAAGCGGTTAATCTCGCTGGCAATCGCCGTCGCTTCCTGGGTCCAGGCCTGAGCGAGCGTTTTCACCATCGCGTCGTAGCCATCCTCTTGTTGCTTAAGCTCAATATGGAACGGCCGCTTAATCAGCTGCCCCTGATGCTTCAGCAGCCACTCGCCGCTGACGATGACCCGGCCATCGTAACGGCCGTGAAAACCGCTGACGGACACGTTCAGCGTATCCTGCTCGCTCCCCAGCGGTTGAGAGGCAACCACCCAACCCGGAAGCTGGTTGCTAAGGTTCGCCACCAGCGTCGTTTTCAGCTGTTGATCGAGCGGGCTCGCCCACAGATTGTTATTCGCAATCACATACTGAACATCGGTGGTCTGATAGACCACACCGTTACCGGCAAGATAATCCGGAATGCTCACCTGCTCGACCCAAAGCAAATTTTTGCTTTGGTGGGCGGCGCTTTGCGCGCCACCCTGCGCCACGGGAAGCTGATAGTAAGTTTTACTCTCACCGCCGCTGCTGCATGCCGTCAGCGCGCATACCGCCGCCGCTATTAGCCATTTCTTCATTATTTCGCTCCCTTCGGCTGCGGATCTTTTTTATCCTTCGCCTCAAATACCAGCGCATTGCTCTTATCATTGAGCGTTTTCAGTACCGGCTGCAGTTCACGAAGAACCTGATCGAGACGCTGCATATCCGCAACCATCTTATTGTATGCCGCAGATCCCGGCTGGAAGCCCTGCATACTACGATTAAGCTCGCGCAACGTATTCTGCATATCGCCCGGTAGCTGCTGCATCGACTGACTTGACGTTATCTTGTTCAGACTGTCCAGCGTCGCCTGTACGTGCTGCATCGTTTTTTCACTTTGCGCCAGCGTACTGGTTGCCTGCTCCAGCAGCGGGTTAATTGGCAGATTGTTAATTTTATCCAGCGCGTCCATCAGGCGCTGCTGGATCTGCGCCAGGCCACCGCTCACGGTTGGAATAATCGGATAACCGCCAAACTCCTGCATCTTGCCGCGCGGAGGGGCTTTCGGGTAGAAGTCGAGATCGATATACAGCGCGCCGGTCACCAGGTTACCGGTTTTAAGCGAACCGCGCAGCCCGCGATTCATTAGATCATCGATATGCTTACGAATGTCAGGATTAGCGCCTAACTGATTGATCAGACGTTCCGGTTCAATCCGCACTTCTACCGGGATACGGTAATCGTCGTTGATGTTCTGCTTGAGCCCTGGAATAAAGAACGGCACCTTGCCGACGGTCCCCAGACGGATACCGCGGAACTCAACCGGCGCGCCGGGCTGCAGACCACGAATCGAATCTTTAAAGAACATCACGTAGTCAATATGCTGGGTAAATACCGAATCCTGGATGCTGCGTTGATCGTCAAACAGATGATATTCGGTTTTATTCGCCACCGGTTCCCCTAGCGGGAGCCCTTCAGGGATATCAAAGCTGACGCCGCCGCCAAACAGCGTCGACAGCGATCCCATCTCAACGCGCATACCCGCAGCGGTCAGATCCACCGCAATACCGCTATCTTTCCAGAAGCGCACGTTATTGGTCACCAGCCGATCGTTAGGCGCGCTAATAAACAGCTGATAGGTAATATTGCGTTTTTGCGCATCGAAGGTGCTGGTTTCAACTGAACCTACGCGGTAGCCGCGAAAAAGCACCGGATCGCCGGGTGAAAGCTGCCCCGCTTTGCTGCTTTCCAGCAGAATGCGAATACCTTTAGCATCAGGGGAGGCCAGCGGCGGTGAATCCAGCAGCGGATACTGCGCAGGAACAGAGCCTTTGCTACCCGGCTGCAGTTCGATATAGGCGCCGGATAACAGCGTTCCCAGACCGCTAATCCCTTCACGGCCGACCTGCGGTTTAACCACCCAAAAAACCGAATCCTGGTGCAGCAGTTTTTCCATACCTGAATTCAGCCGCGCTTTAATCTCCACGTGGGTCAGGTCGTCCGTCAGCGTCGCGCTTTCAATCACGCCGACGTCAACGCTGCGGCTTTTTATCCGGGTTTTGCCCCCTTCAATACCTTCTGCGTTGGTGGTTATCAGGGTCACTTCCGGCCCCTGGTGGCTATAGTGATAAAAGAGAATCCATGCGCCAATCAGCGCCGTGACTATCGGGAAGATCCACACCGGTGACCAGTTCTTCACCTTTTGCACTTTCGCTTCTCCGCTCTTATTTTCCATGCTGCAGTCTTTCCTCATGGCTTGAATCTGGCTCACGATCCCACAATAAACGCGGGTCAAAGGTCATGGCCGAAAACATTGTCATTACTACGACCAGCGCAAACATCACTGCTCCTATCGCCGGATAGATATTCATTAATCCACCGATGCGAACCAGAGCGGAGAGGACTGCGATAACAAACACATCAATCATTGACCAGCGGCCAACAAACTCGACGACTTCATAAATCAGATGCATGCGCTCCGAGTCGCGCGCTCCCTTGCCGCTGGCGTTCCAGCATAGCCAGCCAATGGCGATCATTTTTAACGTCGGCACCATAATACTGGCAATAAATATCACCATCGCCACCGGATACGATCCTTCGCTCCACAGCAGGATCACCCCCGCCATAATCGTGGAAGGCATTTTATCGCCCAGCAGGTCGGTAATCATGATCGGCAGAATATTGGCGGGCATATAGAGGATCAGCGAAGTCACCAACAGCGCCAGCGTCCACTGCAGGCTGTTTTTACGCCGGGCGGTTCCCCTTGTCCGACAGCGCGGACAAACGGCCTCATCGACGGGCAAAACAGCCGTGCAGCATGAGCACGAGCGTAGCCCCTGACGCAGACCGGAGACGCCGACTTTCAGCGGCTGTGTAATCGCCGGCATTGATGCAATATCATCCCACAACCAGCGGCGATCCACGCACTGGAACGTCCTCAGCTGTAACAGGCAGAACATACACCAGGGAACGAAGCTCAGGCCGATGCCGATATCGCCGTAGGCCATCAGCTTAACGAAGCTTACCAGCACCCCGGCGAGAAAGATTTCCGCCATCCCCCAGGTTTTAAGGTGAAACAGGATCCGCGCCAGAAACGCCTTTAGCCCGGAAGGCATGCTCACCCGATTGACCAGCAGCAGTATGGTGACCAGGCAGAAAGCCGGCACCAGCTGGACGAAAAGTAAAAAGAAGGTACCGAGGCTGGCGTAATCCTCGCTAAACAGCACGTTCGGAATTTCCAGCAGCTCGATTTCGCTGCTGATCCCTCCAACCTTCATATAGATGAAGGGGAACAGATTGGCCAGCAGCAGCATGAACAACGCGACCAGCGCGTAGGCTGTGGGACGCTGCCGGGGCGCGTCCCATGACGTTGTTAATGTCGTTCCGCAACGCGGACACGTAGCTTTCTGGCGATGCTCCAGCTGCGGCAAAGCCACCAGCAGATCACATTGTCGACACAGGATATGCCGCGCAGCATGATGATGATCGCACATGAAAACTCCTCAGCTTATGCGCCGTTTTTTAAACCTTCGAGATATTCCCAGCGTTCGAAGGCGGTTTCCAGCGCCTGCTCCGCTTCACTCAGCTGTGCGAGCACCTGCTGCGTATGGTCATGCGACTGACCAAAGAAAGAAGGGTCGGCAACCTGCTCCTGCAAATTCTGCAGCTGGGCTTCCAGTTCTTCCAGTTTTTGCGGCAGCTGTTCCAGCTCGCGCTGCAGGTTATAGCTTAGTTTGCTGGCAGCGCGTTTGACACTTTCTGCTTTCGGTTGAGCAACTTCAACTGTCTTTTTAGAAACCGGCTGTTTTTTCGCCAGATACTGCGCCTGCTGACCGCGCGCGTCATGATAGCCGCCCACGTATTGGCCAATTTGCCCCACGCCTTCGAAGATCCAACACTCCGTTACCGTGTTATCCACAAACTGACGGTCGTGGCTAACCAGCATCACGGTTCCCTGATAACCGTCGACAAGCTCTTCCAGCAGCTCCAGGGTTTCGACATCCAGATCGTTTGTCGGTTCATCGAGTATCAACAGGTTGCTGGGCTTGAGGAACAGGCGCGCCAGCAGCAGGCGGTTACGCTCCCCGCCCGACAGTGCCCGCACCGGCGTCATCGCGCGTTTCGGATGGAACATAAAGTCCTGCAGATAGCCCAGGACGTGGCGCGGCTTGCCGTTCACCATCACTTCCTGTTTACCTTCCGCAAGGTTGTCCATCACCGTTTTATCCGGATCAAGTTCCGCGCGGTGCTGGTCGAAGTAAGCCACTTCCAGCTTGGTACCCACATGAATACGTCCGCTATCCGCCTGCAGCTGACCGAGCATCAGCTTCAGCAGCGTAGTTTTGCCGCAGCCGTTCGGGCCAATCAGCGCAATTTTGTCGCCTCGCTGGATTTGGGCGGTGAAGTCTTTAACCAGCACCTTGCCATCAACCTGGTAGTTGACGTTCTCCATTTCGAACACAATCTTGCCCGAACGTGCGGCCTCTTCCACCTGCATCTTCGCGCTGCCCATCACTTCACGGCGCTCACCGCGTTCGCGGCGCATGGCTTTCAACGCCCGCACGCGCCCTTCATTACGGGTGCGACGCGCTTTGATCCCCTGACGGATCCACACTTCTTCCTGCGCCAGCTTGCGATCGAACTCCGCGTTCTGTAACTCTTCCACGCGCAGCGCTTCTTCTTTATCCAGCAGATACTGATCGTAGTTCCCCGGATAGGTCACCAGCTTACCGCGATCGAGATCGACAATTCGCGTCGCCATGTTGCGAATAAAGGAACGGTCGTGCGAAATAAAAATAATGGTGCCTTTGAACATCTTCAGGAAACCTTCCAGCCAGTCGATAGTTTCGATATCGAGATGGTTGGTCGGTTCATCGAGCAGCAGCACGCGCGGCCCACTTACCAGCGCGCGGCCGAGGGCCGCTTTACGCAGCCAGCCGCCGGACAGCGAAGAAAGCTCGGCGTTAGGATCCAGATTCAGCTGTTCCAGCACTTCATTAATGCGGCTATCGAGCTGCCACAGCCCTAAATTATCCAGCTGTTCCTGAAGGCGCGCCAGCTCATTGAGATTCTTGTCGCTCGGATCGGTCATCACCAGCTGCGAAACATCGTGATAACCCTTGAGGTATGCCGCTTGTTCAGCAATACCTTCCGCCACAAAGTCATAGACGGTTCCGGTCACATTACGCGGCGGATCCTGCTGTAGACGCGCCACAACCAGATCCAGTTCATAGATAATGCGCCCGTCATCAAGACCCTGTTCACGATTGAGGATCTTCATCAGGGTCGATTTACCCGCACCGTTGCGCCCTACCAGGCAGACGCGTTCGTTATCTTCGATATGCAGTTCAGCATTATCCAGCAGCGGCGCATCGCTGAAAGAGAGCCAGGCGCCGTGCATACTAATTAAAGACATTCTTTATTCCTTTCAGGCTGCGGTAATCAGCCAGCAGTTGTGAATCTGACGGTTGCGGGCAAAATCCTGAGACAGCGTTTTTTGCGTGATCTCCTGCGCCTTCAGGCCCAGCTGCGCCAGCCCGTCATGATCCATACGGAAACCGCGTTTGTTGTTCGAGAACATAATCGTGCCGCCTTTACGCAGCAGACGTTTTAAATCGGTCATCAGGCGCAAATGGTCGCGCTGAACGTCAAACGCATCATCCATACGCTTGGAGTTGGAGAAGGTTGGCGGATCGATAAAGATCAGATCAAACTGTTCGGTGGTCTCCCGCAGCCAGCCCAGCACATCAGCCTGCATCAGGCGATGCGCGCGGCCGGTTAAGCCATTGAGGCGCAGGTTACGTTCAGCCCATTCAAGATAGGTACGTGACATATCGACCGTCGTCGTGGAACGCGCGCCGCCAAGGCCGGCGTGGACGCTGGCGCTACCGGTGTAGGAGAAAAGGTTGAGGAAATCTTTGCCTTTGCTCATCTGGCCGAGCATGCGGCGAGCAATACGATGGTCGAGGAACAGCCCGGTATCCAGGTAGTCGGTCAGGTTTACCCACAGACGTGCGTTATACTCCTGCACCTCAATGAACTCCCCTTTTTCACCCATTTTCTGATACTGGTTTTTCCCTTTCTGCCGTTCGCGGGTTTTCAGCACCAGCTTGTTCGGCGCAATCCCCAGTACGGCAATGGTGGCGGCGATAATATCAAACAGGCGCTGGCGGGCCTTGTGCGCGTCAACGGTTTTCGGCGGCGCATACTCCTGCACCACCACCCAGTCGGCGTAGCGGTCGATAGCGACGTTGTACTCCGGGAGGTCAGCATCATACAGGCGATAGCATTCAATGCCTTCCTGACGCGCCCACTTCTCATATTTTTTCAGGTTCTTACGCAGACGGTTGGCGAAATCTTCCGCCAGCATCGCGGTTTTGCCGCCTTCGTTTTCCGCGAGATGGTAGTTCTTCTGGACGCAGTCGAGCGGTCCATTTTTCGCTTTGAACTGCTTATCAGCGCGCAGCTGCAGGCAGCTCAGCAGATCCGGCGAGGCGCTAAACAGCGACAGGTTCCAGCCGCCAAACTGATTTTTCATGATCCGCCCCAGCAGGCTATGCAGGGCAATCAGCGCCGGTTCACTCTCCAGACGCTCGCCGTACGGCGGGTTGCTTATCACCGTGCCGTAAGGGCCCTTCGGCAGTGGGTTGCTAAGCTGGGCAACGTCTTTCACTTCGAAGCTAATCAGTTCGCCAATACCGGCGCGGCGGGCGTTGCGCTGCGCGCGTTCGATGACGCGGGCGTCAACGTCGGAACCGTAAAAGCGCGACTCATACGCCGCCAGCCCCTGACGGGCGCGGGTTTGCGCTTCGGACTTCACCTCTTTCCAGAGAGCATCGTCATGCTGCGCCCAGCCGCCGAAACCCCAATGGCCGCGGTGTAAGCCCGGCGCACGATCGGTAGCGAGCATCGCCGCTTCAATCAGCAGCGTACCGGAACCGCACATGGGATCGAGCAGCGGCGTACCGGCAGCCCAGCCGGAACGCATCACTATCGCCGCAGCCAGGTTTTCTTTGATTGGCGCCATACCGGTACCGTCGCGGTAGCCGCGCAGGTGCAGCCCCTCGCCGCTAAGATCCAGGGAGATATGCGCAGTCTCTTTATTCAGCCAGACGTTAATACGCAGATCGGGATTTTCGCGATCGACGTTGGGACGCGGCAGATTCTTACGCGTAAAGCTGTCGACGATGGCGTCTTTCACCTTCAACGCCCCGTACTGGCTGTTGCGGATCTCTTCGTTCAGCCCGCTAAAGTGCACGGCAAAAGTGGCATCCTGAGTGAAAATCTCGGTCCATGGAATGGCCTGTACGCCAAGGTACAGATCCAGGTCGCTGTATACGCTGCACTGCCCCAGCGGCAGCATAATCCGCGAAGCCAGCCGGCTCCACATCAGGCTTTGATACAGCAGCCGCGTATCTCCCTGAAAATGGACCCCGCCCTGGACCAACTGGCAGTCCACTGCGCCCAGCCCTTCCAGTTCAGTTTTTAACAGCTCTTCCAGCCCACGAGCCGTACTGGCAAACAGAGAATTCATATCGTCACTTTTACTAAAAGAAAATTGGTGCGCATTATAGCCAATATGCGCCCCATGTCATAAAGTTAAAGGCTTATTTTTAAAGCCAGGGGCAGCGTATGGTAACCCTTTCGCGACTTTTTATTCATCCCGTCAAATCGATGCGGGGAATGGGGCTCAGCCACGCTTATGCAGACAGCAGCGGGCTGGCCTTCGATCGTATATTTATGGTGACGGAAACCGACGGCACCTTCATTACCGCCCGTCAGTTTCCGCAAATGGTCAAATTTATTCCCGCGCCGCTCCATGATGGTCTGCATCTGACCGCGCCGGACGGCAGCAGCGCGATGGTGCGCTTCAGCGATTTCTCCATACAGCAGGAGCCGACCGAAGTCTGGGGCAACCATTTTACCGCCCTGATTGCCCCGGACCGGGTGAACCAGTGGCTAAGCGGGTTCTTCAACCGCAGCGTTCAGCTCCGCTGGCTGGGGCCAGCGCTTAGCCGCAGGGTAAAACGTCACGATGCCGTCCCCCTCTCTTTTGCCGACGGTTTTCCCTATCTGCTGGCCAATGAAGCTTCGCTGCGCGATCTGCAAAATCGCTGTCCGGCCAGCGTAAGCATAGAACAATTTCGCCCAAATCTGCTGGTGACCGGCGCGGCCGCCTGGGAAGAAGATACGTGGAAAGTGGTGCGCATTGGCGAGGTCATTTTTGATGTCGTCAAACCGTGCAGCCGCTGCGTATTGACTACCGTCAGCCCGGAGCGCGGGCAAAAGCATCCTTCCGGGGAGCCCTTAAGCACGCTGCAGCGTTTCCGCACGGCGCTGGACAACGGCGATGTCGATTTTGGCCAGAACCTGATCGCGCGAAATAGCGGCGTAATCCGCGTGGGCGATGCGTTAGAAGTGCTGGCCAGCGGCCCGGCGAAGGCCTACGGCGCAGGCGAGAGTGATACTACGCCGGCACCTGAAGCGCAGGAGAACGCGACGGTGGAAATAGCGTGGCAGGGAGTGAGTTTTACCGGTAATAATCAGCAAATCTTGCTGGAGCAGCTGGAGCAACAGGGAATTCGTATTCCTTACTCCTGTCGGGCTGGGATTTGCGGCAGCTGCCGCATCCGGCTGGAAGAAGGAGAAGTCAGCGCGCTGAAGAAAAACGCGGTCGCCGCAGATGGCACCATTTTATGCTGTAGCTGCGTGCCGAAAACCGCGGTGAAGCTGGCGCCTTAAACCGCCTGACCCAGGCTGTAGCTGGCGACGCCTGGCGCTGGCTGCAGCCTGTCGTTCATAATTTTAATCACGTCGCCGAGCTGCATCACTCGCCCGGCAAGCGTCAGACCGGGCTGGGCTAACAGGCACAGCGCGGCGTTTTCTCCGGGCTCAACCACCAGCAGATTCACCTGCTGGCCGGTATCGCTGAGCCATGCGCTGGCGGCATCGCCAACGCCGGGCTGCCAGCTCTCTTCATGCGTATTGAAATGCCAGCTTTTCGGCATTTGCGGCTTGAGAAAACGAATAGCGACCAGCGCATTGAGCACTAATTCAGCGCGCTGTTCTTTTGATAATTCGAGATCGCGGCACTTTTCTTCAAATGAAAAATAGAGCGCTGCGTCATCAACGCAAAATCCGGAAGGCGCGAAGGCGTCGGGCGTCAACATGCGGCGAGCAAAACGCGATCTGAATAACATACCATTAGCCAGATCGAGCATCATGCGGTCATGCTCTTCATCGTAATACCAGCGCCAGTTATCGTCAGGTTTGATCCGCATTTCTACCCCCGTCCTCTTCCACTTCCGTCTGTAATAAACAGGTAAACTGCTACAGAATATTTCAAAAATTAAGAAAAGACTAAAATGTCTAAATAAGCAACAATGAAGGAATATAAAACAACCAGGGCTATAAATAAAGCCCTGGCGGAGTATCAGAGGGGGAAAAGATTAGATATGGGTAACAATTTCTTTAATCAGCGGCGGGCCTTTAAAAATAAATCCGGAATAAATCTGCACCAGCGTCGCTCCGGCGGCTATCTTTTCCCGGGCGGCAATCACCGAGTCAATACCGCCGACTCCGATAATGGGCAGACGGCCATTTAATTCCGCAGACAGCATGCGGATAATTTCCGTACTCTTCAGCTGCAATGGACGTCCGCTAAGCCCACCGGTTTCATCACAATGTTTCATCCCCTGCACCAGCGATCGATCCAGAGTGGTATTGGTAGCAATGACGCCATCTATATTATGCCGGACTAAACTGTCCGCTACCTGGATCAATTCTTCGACGGAAAGATCCGGAGCGATCTTTACGGCCACAGGAACATATTTTTGATGTTTCTCTTGTAGCTCGCGTTGCTTATTTTTAATACCAGAAAGCAAATCGTCCAGCGCATCTCCGTATTGTAAAGTACGCAAGCCTGGGGTATTCGGCGAGGAGATATTAATGGCGATATAGCCGGCATAAGCATAGATTTTTTCCATACAAATCAGATAATCATCTTTGCCTTGTTCTACCGGTGTATCTTTATTCTTGCCAATATTAATACCCAGAATGCCGTCAAAATGCGCCTTTTTTACGTTCTCCACGAGGTTATCAACACCGTGGTTATTAAAGCCCATGCGGTTGATCAAACCTTCGGCATCGACCAGGCGGAAGATCCTTGGCTTATCGTTGCCCGGCTGTGGACGCGGCGTCACAGTACCAATTTCAATGGAACCAAAACCCATCGCCCCGAGCGCATCAATGCACTCGCCGTTTTTATCCAGCCCGGCGGCCAGGCCCAGCGGGTTCTTAAATGTGAGCCCCATACAGGTTACCGGCTTTGTCGGCACCTTCTGGCGAACCAACATTTCCAGCGGGGTACCCGAAACACGGCGTAATTGTTGAAAAGTGACTTCATGAGCGCGCTCAGGATCGAGCTGAAAAAGGGCTTTACGAACGAAGGGGTAGTACATGAACTCTCCTGGATTCCCAGTGTGCAAACCGGGGGCGTATTATGTGCGATCCACCCTGGAAAGGGAATTGACCTACGACAAAAAATCTTACCTCCAACGCAAACGTTTACTTTTCTCCCGCTCGTTATGCACTTTCTGACAATCCAACGCCGGATAAATCATTTAGGGAAATAAAAACGCTCTGTCACACTGCGGCTAAATGTTATCAATTATAGATAAATGCAAATATTTAGTTATAAGGAGAGAATGTGCGAGTCATCACACTTGCGGGCAGCCCGCGCTACCCTTCCCGCTCCAGCGCGCTTCTGGAATACGCCAGAGAGACGCTCTCGGCGGCGGATATCGAGGTCTGCCACTGGCATCTGCAGAATTTCGCTCCGGAAGACCTGCTCTACGCTCGCTTTGATAACCCAGCCCTCCATGCGTTAAATGAACAGCTTGCCGGCGCCGATGGGCTGATCATCGCGACGCCCGTCTATAAGGCCTCTTTTTCCGGCGCGTTAAAGACGCTTCTGGACCTGCTGCCGGAGCGCGCGCTGGAGGGCAAAATCGTTCTGCCGTTGGCTACCGGCGGAACCATCGCCCATATGCTGGCGGTGGATTACGCCTTAAAACCGGTACTCAACGCGCTGAAAGCCCAGGAGATCCTCCACGGCGTTTTCGCTGACGATAGCCAGGTCACGGATTATCAGCATAAACCGCAGTTTACCCCGAATCTGCAGGGCCGCCTCGACCAGGCGCTGGAAACCTTCTGGCAGGCGCTGCATCGCCCCAGCAGCCGCGCGCCGGCGCTGAAAACCTTACAGCGGGTTGAGCACGTTTAAAGTTCAGCGTTGATGCCCGTCACCAGGCAAAATGCTAAAGAATAAAGGAACACTGTATGGCGACGCTTTCGCAAAAACTCCTGATCCGCATAGCCCCCTGGCTTTTGCCGGTTGGCAGCGTGATTGTATGGCAATTCGCCTCTTCCGTTGGCTGGCTCTCTACCCGTATTTTGCCGTCACCGGAAGGGGTACTCAAAGCCTTCTGGACGCTCTCCGCCAGCGGCGAGCTTTGGCAACATCTGGCCATCAGCTCATGGCGGGCGCTTATTGGTTTCAGCATCGGCGGTTCCATTGGCCTGGTTCTCGGGCTTATCAGCGGCCTGTCGCGCTGGGGCGAACGCCTGCTGGACACCTCCATTCAGATGCTGCGCAACGTGCCGCACCTCGCGCTGATTCCGCTGGTGATTTTATGGTTCGGCATCGATGAAAGCGCCAAAATTTTCCTCGTGGCGCTGGGGACGATGTTCCCGATTTATATCAACACCTGGCACGGTATTCGAAACATTGACCGGGGTCTGGTGGAGATGGCCCGCAGCTATGGCTTATCGGGTTTTGCTCTGTTCCGTCACGTGATCCTGCCGGGCGCCCTGCCCTCCATTATGGTCGGCATCCGGTTTGCGCTCGGCCTGATGTGGTTAACGCTGATCGTGGCTGAAACCATCTCGGCTAACGCCGGTATCGGCTATCTGGCGATGAACGCCCGCGAATTTCTGCAGACCGATGTCGTGGTCGTCGCCATTATTCTTTACGCTATTCTCGGCAAACTGGCCGACTTCAGCGCCCAGCTGCTTGAACGCGTCTGGCTGCGCTGGAATCCGGCTTACCACCTTCAGGAGGCCAACGCATGACAACCGCGCGTCTTAATCCGGGGATCCCGCTGCTGCTAAACGGCGTAAGCAAGCGTTACGGCAGCAAAACGATTCTGAATGAACTCGATCTGCATATTCCCACCGGGCAATTTGTCGCGGTGGTCGGACGCAGCGGCGGCGGTAAAAGCACCCTGCTGCGGCTGCTGGCCGGGCTGGAAAAACCCAACGCCGGGCAGCTGCTGGCGGGTTCGACGCCGCTGGCGCAAATCCAGGAGGATACCCGGATGATGTTCCAGGATTCCCGCCTGCTGCCGTGGAAAACGGTGACCGACAATGTCGGTCTCGGGCTGAAGGGGCAGTGGCGCGAGGCGGCGCTCAGGGCGCTGGCGAGTGTCGGCCTTGAAGATCGCGCCGGTGAATGGCCCGCGGCGCTTTCCGGCGGGCAAAAGCAGCGCGTGGCGCTGGCTCGCGCGTTAATTCATCGCCCCGGATTATTACTGCTTGATGAACCGCTGGGCGCCCTGGACGCCCTCACTCGCCTGGAGATGCAGGATCTGATTGTCTCGCTGTGGCAGGAGCATGGATTTACCGTTCTGCTGGTCACCCATGACGTCAGCGAGGCGGTGGCGATGGCCGATCGCGTTTTGCTGATTGAAGAGGGGAAGATAGGGCTGGATCTGCTGGTGGACATTCCCCGTCCGCGACGCACGGGTTCAGCGAAGCTGGCCGAACTGGAAGCGGAAGTACTGAATCGGGTGATGCAGCGCGGCAAGAATGAATCCTCGCCACGCTTAGTGAGCCACGGTTAACGACTGCGACGTTCCCCCCGCTCGCGCTGCGCTTAGCGGGGCTACAGGTTTAGACTCGCGCTGGCGTTACGCCAGCGCTTTACTGATTTTCTCGAACAGATCCCCGGAAAGATTCTCCAGACCCTTCAGCTGCTCCAGCGCCCCGCGCATCAGCGCCTGACGTTTCTCGTCATAGCGTTTCAGACGAATCAGCGGCTCAATCAGACGCGAAGCCACCTGCGGGTTGCGGCTGTTCAGCTCAGTCAGCATCTCGACCAGGAACTGATAGCCGCTGCCGTCTTCTGCATGGAACGCCGCCGGGTTGCTGCCGGCAAAGGCGCCGATCAGAGAACGGACGCGGTTCGGGTTACCCATGCTGAACGAGCGATGGTGCAACAGGCCGCGAACCGTCTCCAGGACGTTATCCGCCGGGCTGGTGGACTGCAGGATAAACCATTTATCCATGACCAGTCCGTCCTGGTGCCACTTGTCGTCATACTCCTGCATCAGCGCATCGCGGCACGGCAGCTGGGCCGCTACGGCCGCCGCCAGCGCCGCCAGCGCGTCGGTCATATTGTCCGCATGGTGATACTGCGCGCTAATCAGTTTATCCGCCAGCTCGGTATCGCCAAACGCCAGGTAGCGCAGGCAGGTATTACGCAGAGAACGCTTACCGATATCGGCATGCTCAACGCGGTAGCCGTCGAGCTTGTTGGCGTTGTAAACCGCCAGGAACTCGTCCGCCAGCTCTTTCGCCAGCGTGCGGGTCAGCGCTTCGCGCACCGCCGCGATGGCAAGCGGATCGATAATCGCAAACAGCTCCGCCATTTCATTCGCCGAAGGGAGGGTCAGGATCTCCGCCGCCAGCGCCGGATCGATCTTCTCATCCAGCAGAATCGCGCGGAACGCATCGGCGACGTGGATCGGCAGCGAAAGCGGCTGCCCCTGCTGATGGCGGTTAACGTTGAGTTTGATATAGGTTGCCAGCAGGCTCTGCGCCGCGTCCCAGCGGGAGAAATCATTCCGCGCGTGGCGCATCAGGAAGGTCAGCTGCTGATCGCTCCACTTGTACTCCAGCTTCACCGGCGCGGAAAATTCGCAAAGCAGCGCCGGGACCGGCTGGAAGTAAACGTTGTCGAAAACAAAAGTCTGCTCCGCCTGGGTGACGTTCAGCACGTGATGCACCGGGTGACCGCCCTTCTGCAGCGGGATTACCTTGCCTTCGTTATCGTACAGCTCGATGTCGAACGGAATATGCAGCGGCTGCTTCTCCGCCTGCTCAGCGGTCGGCGGCGTGCGCTGGCTGATGGTCAGCGTGTACTGCTCCGTTTCCGGGTTGTAGTCATCATGGACGGTGACAATCGGCGTACCGGACTGGCTATACCAGCGGCGGAAGTGGGACAGATCGACGTTGGAAGCGTCTTCCATCGCCTGGACAAAGTCGTCGCAGGTCGCGGCGCTGCCGTCGTGGCGCTCAAAATAGAGCTGCATGCCTTTCTGGAAATTCTCTTCGCCCAGCAGGGTATGCAGCATGCGGATCACTTCCGCTCCCTTTTCATACACCGTCAGGGTATAGAAGTTGTTCATCTCAATCACGCTATCCGGGCGAATCGGATGCGCCATCGGGCTGGCGTCTTCGGCAAACTGCAGGCCGCGCATGGTGCGTACGTTATTGATGCGGTTGACCGCGCGCGAGCCGAGGTCAGAGCTGAATTCCTGATCGCGGAAAACGGTCAGCCCCTCTTTCAGGCTGAGCTGGAACCAGTCGCGGCAGGTCACGCGATTGCCGGTCCAGTTATGGAAATATTCATGACCAATCACGCGCTCGATATCCAGGTAATCTTTATCGGTCGCGGTATCGGTACGCGCCAGTACGTATTTGGAGTTAAAGACGTTAAGGCCTTTGTTTTCCATGGCGCCCATGTTGAAGAAGTCGACGGCGACAATCATATAGATGTCGAGGTCGTACTCGAGACCAAAGCGGGTTTCGTCCCACTTCATCGAATTTTGCAGCGAGGTCATCGCCCACGGCGCGCGGTCAAGGTTACCGCGGTCAACGTAGAGCTCCAGCGCCACTTCACGCCCAGAACGGGTTTTGAAGGTATCGCGCAGGACGTCAAAATCACCGGCCACCAGCGCAAACAGGTAGCACGGTTTTGGGAATGGGTCCTGCCACTGGATCCAGTGACGGCCATTTTCCAGCTCGCCCTGGGCCACGCGGTTACCGTTGGAGAGCAGAAACGGGTATTTTGCTTTATCGGCGATGATTTTGGTGGTGAAGCGCGCCAGAACGTCCGGGCGGTCCGGATACCAGGTAATGTGGCGGAAGCCTTCCGCCTCGCACTGGGTACACAGCGCTTCGCCGGACTGATATAGCCCTTCCAGCGCGGTATTCGCCGCCGGGCTGATTTCATTGACGATGGTCAGAGTGAAATGTTCCGGCAACCCGCTAATCACCAGCTGGTTATTTTCTTCCTTGTAGTCGCTCCACGGCTGACCATCAATCCGCAGAGAGACTAACGTCAGGTCTTCGCCATCCAGACGCAATGGCACATCAGACGTAGCCGCGTGGCGGGAGACCTTGCTCTCAGCCGTCACAACGGTTTTCGCGGCATCCAGGTCAAAGGTCAAATCGATATCGCTAATCAGATACTCCGGCTCACGGTAGTCGTGGCGGTATTTGGCTTGGGGCTGTTGTGTCATAAAAAACCTTTAGCGTGTCCTGTAAAGTGTCGACTCAGTCTATTCCTGTTGCGCAAATCTCGCTATGCAGAATCTTCATCTTTTCAATGCTAAACATGAAAATTGCTACATTTTGATAACACAAGAGGCACGAAATGCGCTCGACCAGGCGCAAAGCTTGTGGTGTGATGCGTGTTCAATATATTAAACTAGGCCTCGCAAATGACCGTCAGCGTCGCCATCAGCCGTCACCGCGGGACAGCGTCGGGTATTACAGGTATACTCCGCCTCCTTTTACCGCTTTGGTTTTGATGGAAACGCTCCAGTGAGAGGATGCTACTGCGCACCATGACCCAATTCACTTCTCCTGTACTGCACTCGTTGCTTGATACGGATGCCTACAAGCTGCACATGCAGCAGGCTGTCTTCCACCGCTACAATAATGTACAGGTTGCGGCGGAGTTCCGCTGCCGCGGGGACGATTTGCTCGGCATCTACGCCGATGCGATTCGCGAGCAGGTTGAGACGATGCGCGACCTGAGACTGCAGGACGATGAATATCACTGGTTGTCGAGCCTGCCCTTCTTTGCGCCAGACTATCTCGAGTGGCTACGCGGCTTCCGCTACGACCCGCGCCAGGTCACGGTCATCAATGACAACGGCAAGCTGAATATTCGCCTTTCCGGCCCCTGGCTTGAAGTTATTATGTGGGAAGTTCCGCTGCTGGCGGTGATAAGCGAGATGGTTCATCGCTATCGCTCGCCGGAAATCAGCGTCGATCTCGCGCTGAACACCCTTGAGCATAAGCTGACTGACTTTAACCGCCTCACTGCTGATATCGATATGTCGGGCTTCCGCCTGATGGATTTCGGTACCCGCCGCCGCTTCTCCCGCGAGGTGCAGCAGGCGATTGTTCAGCGTCTTCAGCAAGAATCCTGGTTCACCGGTACCAGCAATTACGATCTGGCGCGGCGTTTGAATTTGACCCCAATGGGGACCCAGGCTCACGAATGGTTCCAGGCGCATCAGCAGATCAGCCCGAACCTGGCGAGCAGCCAGCGCGCGGCTCTCGCAGCCTGGCTGGAAGAGTATCCCGATCGGCTGGGGATTGCGCTGACCGACTGCATTACGATGGACGCTTTTCTGCGCGATTTCGGGCCGGAGTTTGCGACCCGCTATCAGGGGCTGCGTCACGACTCCGGCGACCCGGTGGAATGGGGCGAGAAGGCTATCGCCCACTACAAAAAGCTGGGCATCGACCCGCTAAGCAAAGTGCTGGTATTTTCCGACAATCTCGACCTGACAAAAGCGGTTGATCTCTATCGCCACTTCTCATCGCGGGTGAATCTGAGCTTCGGTATCGGCACGCGTTTAACCTGCGATATTCCCCAGGTGAAGCCGCTCAATATTGTTATCAAGCTGGTGGAGTGCAACGGTAAGCCGGTGGCGAAACTTTCGGATAGCCCGGGTAAAACGATTTGTCACGATAAAGCTTTCGTCCGCGCCCTGCGCAAAGCTTTCGATGTACCGCCGGTTAAAAAAGCCAGCTAGGTCATATAAAGACAAAATGCGTCCGCCAAACGGGCGCATTTTTATTCTCCTCCACTTATCACACCGAGACGCAATCAAGCATTAAGAATCCCGTTCGCCCTGCATGGGATAATCGCGCTAAACGAATCTCTCTGAATATCAGGCTCTCACGCAGCAAAGTAGGCGATCTCCTTTTTTATTTCCTAAAACCCCCCTTTCTTGTGCGAAATCTACTTGTCTGATGGAAGATGACAGGTAACATAGATATCCCCCTGTTGCAGGGGAATACAGATTTTTCTATTGGACTAACAAGAGAGACTATTATGAGCGTTGTGCCTGTAGCCGACGTACTCCAGGGCCGCGTTGCCGTTGACAGCGAAGTCACCGTGCGCGGATGGGTGCGTACCCGCCGAGATTCTAAAGCTGGCTTTTCTTTCCTCGCCGTCTATGACGGTTCCTGCTTTGATCCTGTACAGGCCGTTATTAGTAATTCTCTTCCCAATTACAATCAGGAAGTGCTGCGCCTGACCACCGGCTGCTCGGTCGTGGTAACCGGCAAAGTCGTGGCGTCTCAGGGACAGGGCCAGAGCTTTGAAATCCAGGCCAGCCATGTTGAAGTCAGCGGCTGGGTTGAAGATCCGGATACTTATCCGATGGCGGCTAAACGTCACAGCATTGAGTATCTGCGTGAAGTTGCCCACCTGCGCCCGCGCACCAACCTGATTGGCGCGGTGGCGCGCGTTCGCCATACCCTGGCGCAGGCGCTGCACCGTTTCTTCGACGAGCAGGGCTTCTTCTGGGTTTCGACTCCGCTGATTACCGCTTCCGATACTGAAGGCGCCGGCGAGATGTTCCGCGTTTCAACGCTGGATCTGGAAAACCTGCCGCGAAACGACCAGGGCAAAGTCGATTTCGATAAAGACTTCTTCGGCAAAGAGTCGTTCCTGACCGTTTCTGGCCAGTTGAACGGCGAAACCTACGCCTGCGCGCTGTCTAAAATCTACACCTTTGGCCCAACCTTCCGCGCGGAAAACTCCAACACCAGCCGCCATCTTGCGGAGTTCTGGATGCTGGAGCCGGAAGTCGCCTTTGCTAACCTGAACGATGTGGCAGGTCTGGCAGAAGCGATGCTGAAGTACGTTTTCAAAGCCGTTCTCGAAGAGCGCGCGGATGACATGCAGTTCTTTGCCGAACGGGTTGATAAAGACGCCATCGACCGCCTGCAGCGTTTTGTTTCCGCTGATTTTGCCCAGGTTGATTACACCGACGCGGTCACTATTCTGGAAAACTGCGGTAAGCAGTTCGAAAACCCGGTCTACTGGGGCGTGGATCTCTCCTCCGAGCACGAACGCTATCTGGCGGAAGAGCACTTTAAAGCGCCGGTTGTCGTGAAAAACTATCCGAAAGATATTAAGGCGTTCTATATGCGCCTTAACGAAGACGGTAAAACCGTCGCTGCTATGGACGTGCTGGCGCCGGGCATCGGTGAAATCATCGGCGGCTCCCAGCGTGAAGAACGCCTGGACGTGCTTGACGCGCGTATGGCGGAAATGGGTCTTAATAAAGAAGACTACTGGTGGTATCGCGATCTGCGCCGTTACGGCACCGTACCGCACTCCGGTTTCGGTCTGGGCTTTGAGCGTCTTATCGCCTATGTGACCGGCGTGCAGAACGTTCGCGACGTCATTCCGTTCCCGCGGACCCCGCGTAACGCGACTTTCTGATTTTTTTCTGCAATTTACATCCAGGGCCAGCGCAAGCTGGCCTTTTTTTATGTCAATTTACGTTAATGAATATCAGAAAACTTAAACATCAATCATCCTGATTCACAATTATGTTACGCACTATTTCATTAGCGACCGCTAATTAAAACCGCACCTTTTGTTCATAAACTGGCAAACATGCTGATTATGTTGCTCGTTTTATAACCAGTCACAGCACAACTTGCAACGACAAGATTTGAATAAAAATAAAGCAAAATGCTGACGTAAAATGCGCAAACCCTCTCTTATCTAAATTAATCATAATTAATTCATATAGATATATAAAGACAGGTCATTTAATCGGCGAACAGGGGCGGAATGTTGATTGAGTTCACAAAGTTCCCAAAAATACATATTTAGTTACATAGAATTTCCTTTTGTTACTCATATGCGATATTGGTAGCATTTTCAGGCTAGCGAAACGTTGTTCTGAATGGAAAGATGCCTCCAGACACCAAACTATCATCAATAGTTCTGTAAATTTTTATTGACGAAACTTATTGACGGCAGTGGCAAGTGTTCATAAAAAAATATAAATGAGGGTAATAAATAATGATGAAGCGCAAAATTCTGGCAGCGGTAATTCCTGCCCTGCTGGTAGCCGGTGCAGCTAACGCTGCAGAAATCTATAACAAAAACGGCAACAAACTGGACTTCTACGGAAAAATGGTTGGCGAGCACGTCTGGACCACCAACGGCGACACCAGCAGCGATGATACCACCTACGCCCGTATCGGCCTGAAAGGCGAAACCCAGATCAACGATCAGCTGACCGGTTACGGCCAGTGGGAATACAACATGGATGCGTCCAATGTTGAAGGTAAACAGACCACTAAAACTCGTCTGGCTTTCGCAGGCTTAAAAGCCGGTGAATACGGTTCATTTGATTACGGTCGTAACTATGGCGCCATCTACGACGTCGAAGCGGCAACCGATATGCTGGTTGAATGGGGCGGCGACGGCTGGAACTACACCGACAACTTCATGACCGGCCGTACCAACGGCGTGGCGACCTACCGTAACTCCGACTTCTTTGGTCTGGTTGACGGTCTGAGCTTCGCGCTGCAGTACCAGGGTAAAAACAAAGACCGTGATGTTAAGAAACAAAACGGCGACGGCTTTAGCACCTCCGCAACCTACGCGTTTGACAACGGCGTTGCGCTGTCCGCTGGTTATGCCAACTCCAGCCGTACCGGCGCTCAGAAAGCTGACAAAAACGGTAATAAAGCTGAAGCATGGGCAACTTCCGCTAAGTACGATGCTAACAACGTCTACGCTGCGGTCATGTACTCCCAGACCTACAACATGACCCCAGAAAACAGCGATGGTAACTACTTCGCTGGTAAAACTCAGAACTTCGAAGCCGTTGTTCAGTATCAGTTCGATTTCGGCCTGCGTCCGTCCATCGGCTACGTCCAGACTAAAGGTAAAGACCTGCGCTCCCGCGCTGGCTTCTCAGGCGGCGATGCTGACCTGGTTAAATACGTCGAAGTGGGTACCTGGTACTACTTCAACAAAAACATGAACGTCTACGCTGCGTATAAATTCAACCAGCTGGACGATAACGACTACACCCGTGCTGCGAAAGTCGCGACCGACGATCAGGCAGCGGTTGGTATCGTTTACCAGTTCTAATCTGCAGTACACCCCTTCGTGATATGCCTAAAAAGCAGGACTTCGGTCCTGCTTTTCTGCGTTCCTGAGAGGAAGATCGTAACTTTTAAAAACCTTCTCGCTTTTTGTCGCAAACGGTTGGCAATTAACATAACTCCCGTTAACCTGATAGCGGATTTCCCTTCAGTAATCACAATGGAACCTCGTCATGTTTGAGAACATTACCGCCGCCCCTGCCGACCCAATTCTGGGCCTGGCCGATCTGTTTCGTGCCGATGACCGCCCAACAAAAATTAATCTTGGAATTGGTGTTTATAAAGATGAAACGGGTAAAACACCGGTCCTGACTAGCGTGAAAAAAGCAGAGCAGTATCTGCTGGAAAATGAAACCACTAAAAATTATCTGGGTATCGATGGTATTCCGGAATTTGGCCGCTGCACCCAGGAGCTTCTGTTCGGGAAAGGAAGCGCAATTATCAATGATAAACGCGCCCGCACCGCGCAAACGCCCGGCGGTACAGGTGGCCTGCGCGTCGCCGCCGATTTTCTGGCGAAGAACACCGACGTTAAACGTATTTGGGTGAGCAACCCCAGCTGGCCGAACCATAAAAGCGTGTTCAATTCAGCCGGGCTGGAAGTTCGCGAATACACCTACTACGATGCCGCTAACCACAAACTCGACTTCGACGGGCTGCTGGCCAGCCTGAACGAAGCGCAGGCCGGCGACGTGGTTCTGTTCCACGGCTGCTGCCATAACCCAACCGGTATCGATCCGACGCTGGAGCAGTGGCAACAGCTGGCGCAGCTCTCCGTAGAGAAAGGCTGGCTGCCGCTGTTTGACTTTGCCTACCAGGGCTTTGCCCGCGGCCTGGAAGAAGATGCTGAAGGCCTGCGCGCTTTCGCCGCGCTGCATAAAGAGCTGCTGGTTGCCAGCTCCTACTCGAAAAACTTCGGCCTGTACAACGAGCGCGTGGGCGCCTGTACGCTGGTCGCAGCTGACCAGGAAGCGGTAGACCGCGCTTTCAGCCAGATGAAGTCGGTTATCCGCGCGAACTACTCAAACCCGCCCGCTCACGGCGCCTCGGTAGTGGCGACCATTCTCAGCAATGACGCGCTGCGCGCCATCTGGGAGCAAGAGTTGACTGACATGCGTCAACGCATCCAGCGTATGCGTCTGCTGTTCGTTAATACCCTGCAGGAAAAAGGCGCCAGCCGCGATTTCTCTTTCATCATTCAGCAAAACGGGATGTTCTCGTTCAGCGGCCTGACCAAAGAGCAGGTACTGCGTCTGCGTGAAGAGTTCGGAATTTACGCGGTGGCGTCCGGACGTATAAATGTCGCCGGTATGACGCCTGACAACATGGCACCGCTGTGCGAAGCGATTGTTGCCGTACTGTAATCTCAGCGCAGGGCAAACAAAAGGCCGCATGTGCGGCCTTTTTTATATGCTGGCTTCGGTCACCAGACCGGCATTTCATCCTGCAGGAAGGGGTTGTGCAGACGCTCATAGCCAAGGGTCGACATCGGTCCATGACCCGGAATAAACGACACGTCATCGCCCAGCGGCAACAGCTTGCGCTTAATCGCATCGATCAGTTGGCTATGGTCGCCGCGAGGGAAGTCGCTACGCCCTACTCCGCCTTTAAAAATCACATCGCCAGAAATCAACAGTCGGCAAGCAGGATCAAAGAAGACCACGTGCCCCGGCGTATGGCCTGGGCAGTGCAGCACCTGCAGGGAAATATTCCCCACGCTGACCGTATCGCCTTCGTTCAGCCAGCGATCCGGCTGCAGCGGCTGGCAATCTTCCAGACCGAACATCCGGCTCTGCGCCGGTAATCCTTCCAGCCAGAACTCATCTTCTTTTTCCGGCCCAATAATCGGCACGCCATAATGCTGCGCCAGCTCCGCCGCCGCACCAACGTGATCGAGATGACCGTGCGTGAGCAGAATCTGCATCAGGCTAACGCCTGCCGCCGCGACTTCCTGTTTGATTCGCTCAGCATCACCGCCGGGATCGACCAGCGCCGCCAGTTTGGTTTGTTCACACCAGATTAAAGAACAGTTCTGCGCGAACGCGGTAACCGGAATAATACGATAGTTCATGAGGCTCCTTTCGTTACCAGTGCCGTACTGGCCCGGTATCAATATGCACAAAGTTGCTACGTGGGTAGTATCCTACACCACCTGTGCGCATAGATAACGCGGCTTTGCGAACATTGCTTAACGAAATGCCTTCAATATGAAAATCCATGGCCTGGCCTTTAGTGTGGTAGCTGTGTTTTGCCACACCCCGGCTGCGCGCGCGAAGCTCATTATTGGTATCAACAGAACGATAACCGGAAATAAGCTGGACAGGCTTGTTGGTACCAAGTAATCCCTGCAAACGATAGAGTTGATCGAACAAACCGGGATCGATGGACTTAATCTTATTCGCGCGATAATCACGGAAAAAATGATTAAGTCTTGCTAATTCATCCTGAATATAGCCTCTGCCATCGAAAAACTCCGCCTTGAGTGATTCACCGGTATGCAGGTTGTTCAGCGTCAAAATACGCGGTCGGGGGGTCGAGAGGGTGGCAAATGCCGGCGCAGGCAGAATGGCAGCAGCACCGAGCGCGGCTCCACCTAACGCCAGCAGTTTGCGGCGATTAGCGTCAAATTTGTCCATGATAATCAGGTCTACAGGTAAATGAATCGTAATATACTTTTCCCGCAATGCGCCCCGTTAGCCGCCAGCACGCGCTCGCTCCCCTATGGCTAATAAATATCAGCTATAGAGAACGGGCTGCTTACTGCGACAGCGCCTTTGCAGGATTATATGTATATGCACTTCTGGCGCACGAAAGGCACCTTACCGGGCATTATTGCCAACGTCAAGGTAGCCTAACCCCAGTAAACTCGGGCCTTGCAGCGTGCAAGGCCCGTTTTCACACAGAGGTAGGACAACCAAATCCGTTGAACTACTTCATTTATCTGATTAATTGTTCAGCTTTAGGTAGAATTTGTGCGCTGGATCGCGCGGTGAGATCGTAATTGTAAATATCTGTTCGATATTGTGTACGTCCATCAGCGCCGACGAACGCGGTCAAATAATAGAGATTAACCGGGATATTCTGGCGAATATTAACGTAGCGGGTATTCCCCTGTTTAAGCGCATCTGAAATACGCGCATCATTCCAGCCAGCATCCTGAAGCAGCATATTGGCCAGCTCTGAGGCTTTATTCACGCGCACGCACCCGGAGCTCAGCGCGCGTCCATCCCGCTGGAACAGATTGTGATTGGGCGTATCGTGCAAATATATCGCATCTGAACTTGGCATATTGAATTTATAGCGCCCCAGCGAATTGCGCGCGCCGGGAGCCTGCTGGAAGCGGAACGGCAGATTCGATGCGGTTATCGTTTCCCAGTCCACCTGATACGGGTCGATAGTCTCTTTGCTATTCCAGCCGCGCATCATCGTATAGCCGTGCTGCTCAAGATAGCCTGGGTTATTGCGCACCTTCGGCAGAATATCGTTGCGCGCCAGCGTCGGCGGCACGTTCCACGGCGGGTTGACCACAACGTTGTTCAGCGCACTGCTCATCATAGGGGTTTTGCGGTCCGGACGGCCAACGATAACCCGCGATGCCAGCACCTGGCTACCGTCCTGGTAATAGACCAGCGAAAAGGCGGGAATATTCACCATAATTCCGGTCGCCAGATTACCCGGCAGCAGGCGCAAACGCTGGATATTCAATGCCAGCACGCCGGCGCGCTGCGCAGGAGAAACGTTGAGCCAGTCGCGGGTCGCCTGGCCAATCACGCCGTCAGCGCCCAGTCCCTGCCACGCCTGGAAGCGCTTAACGCCCTCCACTAACTGGCGATCGTAAACGCCACGGCCGCTGCTTTTGGCCTTTTTCCCGGCGGACGGACTCACCACCTCATCGCCGGGCAACGAAATTTTTGCCGCGTCATCCAGCATACCGGTGCGCTGTAAAATTTCGCGCAGCGCGCCGGCATCGTTGCTCCATTCCCCCGGGCGCAGCGACGTCTTACCGGTGAGCTGCGGCCAGGGACGGGAATCGGCAACCTGCGCTAATAGCGCCTGATGCATTGCGGCATACTGCGGATGCTGCGGAGCCAGACCCGCAATAAACTGCGGCAGCGAACCGTTATCCAGCGCCACCTGCCACTGGTTAATCACCGACAGAGGCGGCGTCGACATGGCATACGGTTTCGTGCCATACAGCCAGCGGTTGCCCTGAGTCGGAATACCGCTAATAAAATGCAGATAGCCCATCATGGCGTCAGACAGAACGACATCTCGCGCCAGACCGTTCACTGCCGGGTCGGTCAACAGCTCAACCCAGGTGGTGAACTGCGGCTGAAAACCGGCGATAGCGACCTCAGCCAGCTGCTGTTGAAACGCCTGCACCGCCTCGCGGTTATCCCACATCGGTTTCATATCCCTGGCCGCATACAGCGATACCAGCGGATTCATAAATACGGGTTGATAACCGGACGGCAGTACCGCCTGAATCCCGGCGCGGCTCTTCGCTGCCGCATCGGCAGAAAGCGCCTGCTCGCCGGCCATTTGAGCGACCGCCGCGGATTGGTTTGCGCTTTGGCTTAGCGCGGAAGAGAGCTCGCTGATGGTGGCAGAGCTATCCGATGGTACCACTTCAGGCTCTTCAGCCTGGACATTGAACAGTGGAGCAAATGCAAACGTCAGGCTCAGGCTGAGCGCAGACAATTGACGACCATACCGTTTCTTTAGCAACATCCCTTGCCCCCTGTTAACACATTGCTGCCCGCTAAAATGGGGCTTACTTTCAGTATATGAAGACGAAAACGCTTTTGCCTTCCCAAATGTAAAGAAGTTAAAAGATTATACAATCCTAAAGTACAGGAACGGATAACAAAAAGGGCGACATCGCGTCGCCCTTTGGCTGGTTATTGTACCATCCTATGAAGCATTTGCCGTTCCCGGCAGCGTTTCGGGCAGCGGCGGCGCGAAGCCACGCAGCCCGACGACGTGCACGTGCTCGTGATTATTCACGACCTTACGCACCAGCTTATAGGTGGTACCTTTTTCCGGGCTGATATTTTCCGGCGCCGCGATAATCAGCTGCATCTCCAGACGATCGCAGAGCTCGAACAGCGTCGCGATAGAGCGAGCATCCAGACGCGCCGCTTCATCAAGGAACAGCAGACGACACGGCGAAATGTCCTTACCGCGCAGGCGCATGGATTCATCTTCCCAGCTCTGTACCACCATCACCAGAATCGACATCCCGGTACCGATAGCCTCACCGGTCGATAGAGCACCGGATTCCGCGCGCAGCCAGCCGTCGGAACCACGGTTAACTTCCACTTCCATCTCCAGATAGTTGCGGTAGTCCAGCAGCTCTTCCCCGATGGTCTGCGGCGTACGCTGCCCCATATCAATCTGCGGATTGAGGCGCTGATACAGCTTCGCCAGCGCTTCCGAGAAGGTCAGACGATTGCTGTTAAACAGGTCCTGATGCTGTTCATGCTGTTCTGACAGCACGTCCAGCAGCATCGAGTGGGTTTCCCGCACGTTGACGTTCAGACGCACGCTGTTGACCTGGCCGAAGGAGACGCTCTGCAGCCCCTGGTTGAGCATACGAATACGGTTTTGCTCGCGCTGGATAGTCTTGCGGATAATATTGGCCACGCTGCGGGAGCTGATAGCCAGCTTCTGCTCGCGGTTGGTCAGCTCTTCCGTCAGACGGCTGAGTTCGATCTCCATCTGCTCAATCGCTTCCACCGGATCGTCGGTGCGGATGATATCCTGGCGAATACGCTCGCGCAGATGCTGATAAACGGCGACAAAGAACTGGATTTTACGCTCCGGGCGTTTCGGATCTTCAGAAATACGCAGCACATCGCGCAGGTGTTCGTTATCCGAGACCGCCAGACGCAGCGCGCCGAGCGCCTTATCCGACATTGAGCGCAGTTCATCTGCCGAAAGGTAGGCCAGCTCGCGACGATGCAGGCGACGCTCCACGCCGTTGTCTTTCACCAGGCGCATGACCGCACACCAGCCGGCTTTAGCGCTGACCACCTGTTCGCGCATTTCGCAGTAATCGCGCTCCAGCTTGCGCAGCCTGCGGGTCAGGTTATCCATTTCCGCTTCGCAGAAGGTCAATGCTTTTTCGAGCTGGTTCCGCCGCGCGCGGTTGTTGCTGAGCTGAGCATGAAGCTCATCGCGGCGCAGACGAGCGCGCTCTTCGGCGCCGGCGTCGGCGCGCACGCCAATGTCCTGAAGCTCTTTATGCAGGTCGTTGAGCAGCTCTTTCTTGGTGTCGTAGGAGCTTTTCAGCGATGCCAGCACCTGGTTGTACTGGTTGAGCTGCGCGGCGTGGGTACGCAGCGCTTCGCGGGTACGGGCGCGCTCCGCCTCAGCCTGCTCCAGACGCTGGCGCAGCTTCTCGTTCAGATCGCTATTACCGCTCAGCATCTCTGCGGAATCGGAGTAGCTAAAGTGGGCGCGACGCTGCACCACTTCGGTCAGCGCAAATGCCTGCTGACGCGCGTCGCGCTGAGTCTGCTGCGAATATGCGTAATCTTCTTTCAGCTGTTCAAACTGCTCCGGGTCGCTTTGAAGCACGGAAACGATCGGCTCCAGTTTTGCCAGCTGATTCCCATGCTGCTGGACGAAGCGCGCGGCTTCCTGCGCTTCGTCAAGGCGTTCCTGGATCTCATCCACGCGATCGGCCAGCGAGTCATCGGCCAGCAAATTCAGACGCGGCAGCAGGCGGTTGAGTGCGGATACGCCCTCTTTTGCCTGCTCATACTGCACCCGGTTCTGCTGGTTATCGCTTTCATGGGCGGTCAGCGCCCGCTCCAGTTCGGCGCGACGCGTATTCAGTTTACGGATTTCTTCTTCCGGGTCTTCCTCAAAGGCCACCGCCAGATGGTTACCGATAAAGCGGCTGAACGCCTGATGGAGGCGCTGGGTTTTCTGCACATCAAACGACAGGGTCGCAAAGCGCTCGGACAGGCTTTCGCGCTCGGCGTGCAGCGTTTCAACGCGGCTTTCACGCGCGGCGCGGCCAAACAGCGGCAGCGTCGGGAAGCGTGAATAGCGCCACTGACGATCGGCAATCTTAACGACCACCGCCTTTTCCAGCTCATCGACGCTGAATACGCTGTCATCAAACGACTGCGGATCGCCCTCGATCAGGTAGAGATCTTCGGGACAATCTTCGAGACCTTCCAGCTGATCGGCAATCAACGACAGATCGGGTACCACAATGGCGTGGCGGGAAGGACCGTAGAGCGCGGAGTAATACGGCGCATCATCGAGGCTCACGTCATCGTAGATTTCCGACAGCAGTACGCCGCCAAAACGTTCCGCCAGCGCGTTCAGGCGCTGATCTTCCGAACCGCCCGGCTGGCTAAGACGCTCAATTTCATCGTCGATAGCGCGCTTGCGGGCTCCGACTTCGTCGCGCTCCACGATAGCTTCGCGTTCACGCTCCAGCAGCTGCTGGAGATATTCGGTGACGTCCTGGCTTGACTCAAACTGCTCGCCGCTCTGCTCGCACAGCTGATTGAGGCTGTTCTGCGCCGCCAGCCAGATGGGCGCGCGGCGCATCAGCGTTTGCGTCCGAGACTGCAGCTGTTCCAGCTCCTGACGCAGGGTCATCCGCCGTTCGCTGGCGGTGGAAACGCTGTCGGAAAGGGATGCGATGCGGGCTTCCAGCTCCTGGTGCAGGGCTTCCAGCTCGTCGATATCGTAGCGTTTGCCCTGGCGCTTACAGAACTCATTGAGCTGGCGTTCGGCATCCTGCTGTTCACGCAGACGCTGTTCAAGCTCCGTCAGACGACTGCGCAGCCCGTGCGCCTGTTCGGCCTGATGACGTTGATTAACGCCTTCGCGCAGCAGCTCGCGCGCCACGTTCCAGGCTTCATTACGCGCCAGCGGGCCGTTGATCTCCACCACCAGCTGGTAAGCCTGTTCAAACTGGCTGTGCGCGGTTTGCGCCACGCTCATCTTCTGTTCCAGCGACAGCATTTTCTCCGTCGCTTCCTGCTCTTTCGCCTGGAAAGTTTCCAGCCACTCGTCGGCGCTCTCCGGCGTTAAATCCGGCAGATGGCAGAGGGCTTTTGCCCGCTCCAGCGCCTGCAGCGCCTGGGTGTACTGAATCGCGCGAGTCTGCTGCACGTCCAGCGCCTGCTGGTAGTCGGCAAGCTGGTTTTTCAGTTCATCCACTTCCAGCTCGGCGGCTTCGGCGCGGGCTTCGTTCTCTTCCTGCTGGTCAACCGCTTCCGCGACGACTTCATTTTGTTCTTCGAGGCGAATCTGCAGTTCATCAAGATCCGCTTCATAGCGCTCGATTTTTTCCTGCTGGCGCAGAGCGGTCTGCACCAGGTTCAGATGGTCGCTGGCAGCCTGATAATCGGCTTCCAGATCGCCTTCCGCGCCGTTATGCTCCTGCAGCTCGCGGGCCATATCGACGTGCTTATACTGTTCCGCCGCGAGCTGAGCGCGGGAGGTGAACAGATCGCGACGATACTCCAGCGCCTTGTCGAGATGAATGCGTCGCTCGTTAGCGTGACGCATATAGTCGGCGGCAACGTAGTTGGTGGCTTCGCTGATCAGATGCTTGAACAGGTCGCGGTCCGACTGCGTCACGCGGATAGCTTCCAGCGTCATGCGGTTTTCACGCAACGCCGCTTCCATATCCTGGAACGCCTTGCGCACGCCGCCGTTTTCCGGCAACAGGTAGTCGCGCAGCGAGCGGGTAATGGTGCTCGAAATACCGCCGTACAGCGAGGCTTCGATCAGGCGATAGTACTTGCTACGGTCCGAAGCCGAACGCAGGCGGCGAGCCACCACGCCCAGGTCGAACATCAGCGAGTGATACTCGGTAATAGAGTTAAACTGCTTGAACTGCACCCCTTCCATCGCTTCGAGCTTATCTTTCAGCTCGTTGAGCGTCACCACGCGCGCCTGGCGCTCGTTAAGGGTTTCGGTCAGCAGCTGGGTTGGCTGGATGGAGGTTGGCAGGCCCTGGATCGCAAACGGCTTGATATCGACTTTACGATCGCGACCGGCCACCTGCTGTAGGCGAACGCCGACCACCACGCGCTGGTGACGGGAGTTGATCACGTCCAGCACGGAGTAGCAGACGCCAGCGCGCAGCTTACCGTGCAGGCCTTTATCGCGCGAGCCGCTGGTCGCCCCCGCTTCCGTGGTATTACGAAAGTGCAGCAGCGTCAGGTCCGGGATCAGCGCGGTGACGAAGGCGGCCATGGTCGTGGATTTACCGGCACCGTTACCACCGGAAAGCGTGGTCACTAATTCATCGAGATCAAAAGTACGGGCAAAAAAACCGTTCCAGTTAACCAGCGTCAGCGAGCGAAACTTACCGCGTTCAATCATTACTCTTCCTCCCCGCTATCCGGCTGATTCTCTTCATTCTCATCATTAAGCTGCAGGCGATTTTCCAGCGCCATCGCTTCACCGTCGCGGATCATACGCAGCTGGGCTTCGCGCGGATCGTCACCGGCGCGCACGTCGGCGCCGAAGCGAAACACTGATTCGGTGATGCGGAATTTGCTGCTGTCATGGCCCATAAACCACACCATGCCGAGGCGGCGCAGGCGGTTGAGCGAAGCGCGCATTTTTTCCTGCAGCTTCTGACGGTCAAGGTCGGACCCGGTAGAACGGTTATTGACCAGCTTAAGCAGTTTGGCTTCGTCTGCGAGGGTCAGCAGCTCGTCGTAAAGCTCCTGCTGAGTGAAGATGCCCTCGTTGGCCAGACGCTCCGGGCTGAGGTAGAGATAGCAGAGAATTTTACCCACCATCATATCCAGCTCGGAGAGCACCGAGCGCGGGATCAGCGTGGTGGACCGCGGGCGCAGATAGAAAAAACCCTCCGGCGCGCGAATCAGCTCGACGTTATAGCGAGCATAAAACTCTTCCAGGTAATCCTGAAAATCCATTAAAAATGCGTGATTATCCAGCTCGTCGAGGCCGATATGGCGGCCCGCGCGCAGGGCGCTATCCAGCGCCGGAAATAACGGATTAGCCAACGCTTGCGCCAGTTTAACCGGCATCACTTGTTCAATATTTGTCGATGACATGCGCCTGTACCTTGGCTCCGTAATCATTAATCGGCTGCCATTTGGCCGGCAGTCCGGTGAAATCTGCTTGCGCTACGCCCAAACGTACCGCCTGGTCGACAACAATACGCGCGACGTCAAAGTGGCGCGCGCGCGGATACTGCGACAGATATTCGCGTACCACCAGGCCAAGATCCAGCGGCAGTCCCTTCTCTTTATAGACCACCAGCTGTCCTTCAATCAGCGCCGCCAGCTGTTCGCGAATTTCGTTAAACTCTTCGTACTCCAGATCCGTTGGAAGTTCCCCGGTGACCTCTTCATCATGAAGCGCCATCTCTTCATCGCGCATATCAAGCAGACGATCGGCATTCGCATGGGTAAGCGCCCAGGGGGCGTCGAAGTAGGTTTGCACCGACTGACGCAAACGCTGTGCGAAGACGCGGTTTTTATCCATATCAATGGCGGTACGGATAAATTTATGCACGTGGCGGTCGTAGCCGATCCACAGGTCAATCGCCTGCTGCCCCCAGCTGACGATACGGTCCAGCTTGCTTTGCAGATCGAACACCAGACGATCGATAAAATTCAGATCGTCGCGCGCCAGGGTCGAATCCTGGATACGCAGCAGGTTTGCCTGCAGCTTATCGCCCGCCGCGTCCAGGGTATCCTGCAGTTCCCGCAGGGTGCCGGACGTTTCCGACAGCAGCAGCTCGCAGCTGGAGATCGCCGCCCGCCAGTCTTTGTTCAGCAGCTGGGCAATATCATCTTTCACCAACTGCTGCTGCTCATCCATGATTCGCTGAGTCAGGTCGATGCTGTCAAAGATTTCCGCTACCGAGTACTTCAGCGGAGCGAAAACGTTACGATGCCAGTGGAACTCATCGCCGCCCTCTTCTGCCGAGTCGGCGGCGCGCTTGAGTTCGCCGGCAACGATGGAGAGCTGCATCGACAGCCGTAGGGTGGAGAACTCGCGCTGGCGAATATAGTAGTCGGTGATCCCAATGCCCAGCGGCGTCAGGCGATAAATAGCGTTACCCTCGGTGATTTCGCTGGTAAAGCGGTTCAGCAGACGCTGGCGCACCATATCGTTAATGGCATTATTGGCGCGCTGGCTGATGGTTTCGCTGGTCTGCTCAAACGCATCACTCACGTGGCGGAACGCATCCACCAGTTCTCCCTCGGTCATTTCCCCTTCCATCCGCTCGCCGTTCAGCGTGGCAATCGCCAGCAGAAAAGAGAGTCTGTCGACCGGCAGCGAAATAGAAAAATCATTTTTCCTGGCCCAGGCAACCAGTTCGGGGACTGTCTGGGAAAATTCACTCATAGTTTATCCTTGCATCTGCGGCTTAAGCGCGGTGACGTGAATATAACGGCCTAAGCTAATATACGGCTCCTGGCGACAGTAGCGCGTTTCCAGCTCCAGCAGCGCCGCAAATTTATCGTGCTGTTGGTGTTTTTCACGCAGATAATCATGAAACACCCGCACGCCGGTCTTGCCGGTAATCTGCCAGCCAATCTCTTCCAGCCAGCCGTAAACCTGCTGCGGATCGCGCGGATAGTCCGGCGACAGCGTGCGTTTTTTCTTTTTCGGCATGCCGATTTGCACATAGTCGAGATTTCCGGCGACCATATTGTGCATCAACAGACCGTTAGCATTGTAGAACATCAGCGACAACGCGCCGCCGGGGCGCAGCATCGACCACAGGGTACGCAACATCGCCTGTGGTTCGGCTATCCACTCCAGCACCGCATGAAACAGTATCAGATCGACCGGACTTTCCAAATGCTGCTCAATATCCTGAGCCGCGCATTGTACAAAATGCATGTTGTCGATCACACCTTTATCGGCAGCCGCCTGCCTGGCACGAGCCACCATTTCTCCAGAGAGATCGCATAACGTGACGTGATGCCCCATTTCCGCCACTTTGATCGCCGTCTGCCCTTCGCCGCCGCCCGCGTCAAGAACTCGCAATGGCCCAGGCCCCAGCCGGTCCAGCAGCGGTTGCAGATCCTGCCAGAGGATCGCCTGCCGCAGCTGGCCTTTGGTGGTGCCGTATATATTGCGCGAAAACTTTTCAGCAATATCATCGAAATTACGATCCTGCACGGGTGACTCCACACGCCAACACAAAGCCGCTATTTTGTCATACCCGCGCGGAGAATGAAGCGATCTGTTGTAAGATCCGGGCATATCTTTGGTTATATGGTTAAAAAAGGAACCGTACGGCATGCTTTTTACGCTGAAAAAGGTTTTAGGCGGTATGATGCTGCCGCTTCCCCTGCTGCTGCTGCTCATTGCGCTCGGCATAGCCCTGCTGTGGTTTAGCCGTTTCCAGCGCACCGGCAAGCTCTGCGTCAGCCTCGGCTGGCTGCTGTTGCTGCTGTTGAGCCTGCAACCGGTCGCCGATAGCCTGCTCAAGCCAATTGAAGATAAGTACCCAACGTGGCGAGATGAAAAGCGCGTGCAGTACGTGGTCGTGCTTGGCGGAGGCTACACCTGGAACCCGGACTGGGCGCCCAGCTCCAATCTCATCAATAATAGCCTGCCGCGGCTGACGGAGGGGATCCGCCTGTGGTATGAAAATCCGGGCGCGAAACTCATCTTTACCGGCGCAGCGGCAAAAACAAATCCGGTCAGTACAGCAGAAGCCGGGGCCAGAGTGGCAGAGAGCCTGGGCATACCGCGCAGCGAAATCCTTGTCCTGGATAAACCCAAAGATACCGAAGAGGAAGCCGCTGCGGTGAAGATGGCGATAGGCGATGCGCCGTTCCTGCTGGTCACCTCCGCCTCTCATCTGCCGCGGGCGATGATTTTCTTTCGCCGCGCCGGGCTAACTCCCCTGCCCGCGCCGGCCAACCAGCTGGCGATTGAGTCACCGCTTAACCCGTGGGAGCGGGCAATTCCTTCGCCCGTCTGGCTCATGCATAGCGATCGGGTGGGTTACGAAACGTTAGGCCGCATCTGGCAGTGGCTAAAAGGTTCTTCAGGCGAGCCAGGGCAGGATTGATTTTGCCGCCAGGTCAAACCGGACGCGGTCAAAGCGTCCGGTATTCACCAGATTATCCACTTCGTCCCACAGCAGATACAGCCAGCGCCGCCAGAGAAACGCTTCCGCCACCGGCGCCCGGCGCAGATAGTGCCACAGCAGCTCCTCTTCCTGACCGCTCTCGGCCAGACGGAAAAGCTCGTATTCCCGCGGCGCCCAGAGCATCATGCCCGGCCCCACCATCGCCAGCAGCTGATCGCTGCGCGGATCTTTAAGCATGCTGCGCAGCGTGAAGCTACCGTGTACCAGCACGCAGTTATCATTGAAACCTTTAAACAAATCCATAAGGCATTCGCGGGTGCGGAACAGGATGCGTTTGTCCTGCATCGTCAGGCCGGTATCCTGATAAAGATTCAGCGTACTCCATAGCACCTCCACGCGCTGGCGGTACCAGTACGGCCAGAGATTTTCCTGAGTGCTATCGACCATCCCGACGCAGCCGCCGCTATCCTGACGATGCCAGGCCAGCAGCGCTTCAACGATCTGCTCCTGCAGCTGCTCCCAGCGCTCCGGCGTGCGGGCGGGGGCTTCAACCGAGACGCCGCGCAGCCGTTCGATCAGCAGAACATCGGGGCCGGGATGCTCTTCATGCGTCATTACGCCGTAGACAACCGGCATACGGACGGTGCCGCTTCGCGCGAGAGTCGATATTTTCCACGCCAGCTGCCGCGCTATCCCCGGCGTCGTAAAGCTGCGCGCCAGCAGCGGCATTGGGTTTCCCTGTGCATCATATAGCGACCACAGCGCCGACGACGGTTTCTCGCTGACGCACTCCACGCGGCTTAGTTTTTCACCCAGCAGGTGGCTCAGCTCGGTACGCAACTGTTCCATTTCTGATTACCCCTATGAATACTACCGGTTTCATAATGAGCGCCTGGGCCGGGGTTGTCATCGGGTAAGATCAAAATTGACGTAAAAAGTATGGAAAAACGACCTGAGGATATCCCCTCCTGGCGGAGGGGATGGGGGGATTAACGCAGCTCCGCGCGGACGCGCTCCAGATCTTCCGGCGTATCGACACCTGTACCGGGAACCACTTCCGCCACCGCGACATGGATTTTCTCGCCATACCACAGCACGCGCAGCTGCTCGAGCATCTCTATTTGCTCCAGCGGGCTCGGCGCCCAGCTCACATAGCGACGGATAAAACCGGCGCGATAGCCATAAATACCGATATGACGCAGCAGCGAATCACCGATAGCCTCGCGGGATTTAGCGAAACGATCGCGATCCCACGGAATGGTGGCGCGGGAAAAATAGAGCGCGTAGCCCTCAGCATCCATGACAACCTTCACCGCATTAGGATTAAACGCCTCTTCCGCATCGTGGATTGGCACCGCTAAGGTTGCCATACCACTCGTGCTGGCAGCCAGATTCTCGGCTACCTGGCGCACGATCGCGGGCGGGATCATCGGCTCATCGCCCTGAATATTCACAATGATGGTGTCATCGCTGAAGGCGCATTTTTCAACCACCTCGGCCAGGCGTTCGGTACCAGACTGATGATCTTCACGGGTCATGCAGACTTCACCGCCGGCGGCTTCCACCGCGCGGGCCACGTCTGGATGGTCGGTAGCAACGATAATCCGCTCGGCCCCGGATTCGCGAGCGCGTTCCAGAACATGGACAATCATCGGCTTGCCGTTGATATCCTGGAGCGGTTTCCCTGGCAGGCGGGTAGAAGCAAAGCGCGCGGGGATAATAACCACGAAACTCATGACTGGCCCTCTTCTACAGGAAGCGGGCGGGCTTCGGTTTCCAGCAGTACGGGAATGCCTTCACGCAGCGGAAAAGCCAGGCGATCAAGTTTGCAGATCAGTTCTTGCTTATCCTGGCTGTAATACAGCTTACCGTTACAAACCGGACAGGCGATAATTTCAAGTAAACGGTGATCCATGATTCCTCCAGATGGACCGAATAGATTCTTCAGCAGCATATCACACGTGGGCTCAGGCAGCGTCAATTTCCCAACCCTGTTGCCGCCCGGCAAAAAGTTCCGCCGGCAGCTTCCCGCAGCTCACCCGCGTGGCGTCCTGCCAGAGGGCAAAATCATCAATGGCGCGTTTTAGCCCGCTCTCCAGACCCGACGTCACCTTGACGCCCTCCTCCAGCCACAGGGCGATAATTTCCAGAACGCCGGTTTTGCGGTGCATTTTGCTATCCATTCTGCCAACCAGTCTCCCCTGGTGCAGCAGCGGTAATACGAAATAGCCATACTGCCGTTTCGGCGCGGGCGTGTAGCACTCCAGGCGATAGGTAAAGTTAAACAGCTGTTCCGCTCGTTTGCGATCCCAGACGACCGGATCGAAAGGCGAAAGCACCGCGCTGCGGCTGGCGGCGAGCCTACCGCCGGGAGAAGATTCCAGCAGCGCCAGAGCATCACGGTGGAGCCACATTTCGCCCAGCGCTTCAACGTTAACCGGCACCACCAGCCCCTCCTCCTGCCAGCTCGCCAGCAGTAGCGGCAGCGGGGGCTGACGCAGACGATAATAATCCGCCAGCCACTGCGCGCGAAAAATCCCCAGGCTGCGAGCACTATTACGTAACATCATGGCTTCAGCCTGCTCCTGAGAGAGCCCGTCGCGCTCATCGTCCCAGTCCGGCATGACCCGCTGCGTCAGATCGTAAACGCGCTGAAAATTACGCCGCTCGATAACCATCACTTCACCGGCTGTGAATAAGCCTTCAAGATGGCGCTTATGCGGTTTCCACTCCCACCATCCGCTGGCGCCTTTGCGCGGATGCTCGAAGTCGGCCGAGCGAACCGGGCCATTTTCGGCTATATGCGCCAACAGCGCCTGAATGCTCTCGGCGTTTTCGGTCATCCACGCTTTGTGATATTTCCAGCCCATTTTATCCGGCGTCAGCATGCGGTGACGCACCAGTGAAAAGTCGCTGCGCGGTAAAAAGCAGGCTTCGTGCGCCCAGTACTCCATCAGCTCACCGGCGCGGAGCGCCTCGTCCAGCCAGCGCTGCGGATAGTGGCCGAGGCGACTAAACAGCACCAGATAAGGACTGCGCGCAACAACGTTGATGGTATCGATTTGCAGCAGGGACATCTGCTTAATGGTCTGCAGAATATCCCAAGGCTTTGCGCGGCGACGGGGCTTTTTTAGCAGCCCCTGAGCGGCAAGGTGAAGATGGCGGGCTTCTTTAAGCGAGAGGGACAATACCGGCATGCAGCTTCTCCGTTAAGGGTTCCGGCGCAAGCGGTGATACGACAATTAGCGTTGCGCCAGGGTAACTAAGTCCGTGAGCAACCGCTGCGCGCGTTGGTCAGTCATTATCGCGTCGACCGGAAGATACCACCAGTTTGCCTGAGCAAATTCGCGGCACTTCACCGCATCTTTTTCGGTCATCAGCAGGGTTTGCTGCGGCGTCGCCAGCGCGGCGACTGCGCTCTGCGCCAATGCCTGATGATCGGCTAAGGCGACGGTTTTTACCGGACTGACGCCGCAGCTTTCAAGGGTGGCGAAGAAGCGCGGCGGGTGGCCGATTCCGGCCATCGCCACCACGTTGTCCAACGCCGCCGCATCCCGGCGTTCGCCGGTCAGCAGATTTACCGCCTGCCCGGGGCGAAGCTGCATTGGGATCTCTCCCGGACGGGCGAGACCGCCGTTAACGATAACCGCATCCACGCTGCGTAAACGCGAAGCACGCTCGCGCATGGGGCCGGCAGGCAGCCACCAGCCGTTGCCAAAACGGCGCACGCCGTCAATCACCACAATTTCTTTGTCGCGCGCCAGCTTATAGTGCTGCAGGCCATCGTCTGTGACGATAAGCTGAAGATCGTGGGCGGCGAGCAGGGCCTGTACCGCATCGCTGCGTACCGGCGAGACGGCAACCGGCGCGCCGGTACGCTGGTAAATCAGCACTGGCTCATCGCCCGCTTCCGCTGTGGGGGTTGCCGTATTCAGCAGCAGCGGATAGCTCGCCGCTTTACCGCCGTAGCCGCGTGAAACGACGCCAACGCGAATATCGCGCTGCTGGAGCTGTTCCACCAGCCAGATGACAACCGGCGTTTTACCATTACCGCCCGCGGTCAGATTACCCACCACCACCACCGGCACCGGCGATCGCCAGGCTTTTCGCCAACCCAGTTTATAGCTCAGCCGTATCAACCCGCTCACCAGGCCATAGAGCCAGGAGAGCGGAAGCAGCAGCCGCCATAAGGGCGACTCACCGGACCAGATGCGTGAAATCATGCGCCGAACTGCATCTTATGCAGCTGGGCGTAAACGCCCTTGTGCTCAAGCAGATCAGTATGGCTGCCGCGTTCAACGATCTGGCCATCTTCCACCACCACGATCTCGTCGGCCTGCTCAATCGTCGACAGACGGTGGGCAATCACCAGCGAGGTGCGGTTTTTCTGCAGTTCGTCCAGCGCCGCCTGAATAGCGCGTTCCGATTCGGTATCCAGCGCCGATGTGGCTTCGTCGAGGATCAGTATCGGGCTGTTACGCAGCAGGGCGCGAGCGATAGCGATACGCTGGCGCTGACCGCCGGAAAGCATAACGCCGTTTTCGCCGATAATCGTATCCAGGCCATTGTCCATTTTGTTGATAAAGTCCATGGCATAAGCCATACGAGCAGCTTCTTCTATCTGCTCGCGGCTGTACTCTTCGGTACGCGCGTAGGCGATGTTATTCGCTACGGTATCGTTGAAGAGATGAACGTTTTGCGACACCAGCGCAACCTGATCGCGCAGGGAGCTCAGGGTGTATTCACGCAGGTCGTGGCCGTCCAGTAAGATCTGCCCATCATCGACATCGTAGAAACGCGTAATCAGGCTGGCGATGGTCGACTTACCCGAACCCGAGCGCCCTACCAGCGCCACGGTTTTCCCTTCCGGAATATTCAGGTCTATATTGCGCAGCGCGGCGACTTCGCGTCCCGGGTATCTGAAGGTGACGTTTTTAAATTCGAGGTTGCCCTTCGCGCGTTCGATAACCCGCGTGCCTTCATCTTTCTCCTGCTCGGAGTCAAGGATAGCGAAAAGCGTCTGGCAAGCGGCCATCCCGCGCTGGAACTGCGCGTTGACGTTAGTCAGTGATTTCAGCGGGCGCATCAGCGCGATCATTGAAGAGAAGACAACGGTGATGGTACCCGCCGTCAGCGTCTCCATTACGCTCGGGAAGCTGGCAGCATAGAGCACGAAAGCCAGGGCCAGAGAGGCGATCAGCTGAATAATCGGGTCAGAAATTGACGACGCGGAGACCATTTTCATCCCCTGCAGGCGCATTTTATTGCTGACTTTATCAAAACGTTTGGTTTCGACGGCCTGACCGCCAAACATCAGCACTTCTTTATGCCCTTTCAGCATCTGCTCTGCGCTGGTCGTCACCTGGCCCATGGTGTTCTGCATATTCTTGCTGATATTACGAAAACGCTTCGAGACCACGCGAATCGCGATAGACACGATCGGCGCCAGCACGATCAGAATCAATGACAGCTGCCAGCTGTAATAAAACATCATCGCGAAGAGGCCAATAATCGACGCGCCTTCGCGCACAACGGTAATCAGCGCGCTGGAGGAAGAAGACGCGACCTGCTCGGAATCATAGGTAATACGCGATAGCAGCGTCCCGGTGGACTGTTTGTCAAAGAAGGCAACCGGCATCCCCATCATGTGGCTGAATAAACGACGGCGCATCGTCATCACGACCTTGCCGGAAACCCAGGAGATACAGTAGCTCGAAACGTAGCTGGTAATGCCGCGCAGAACCATCAACCCGATCACCACCAGCGGCATCCATATCAGCACCGAGCGATCCGTTTTACCAAAACCATCATCCAATAACGGTTTAAGAAGCGATAGCATGAAGGTATCACTAGCCGCGTTAAGCACTAACGCTACCGCTGCCACGATTAGCCCGGGTTTAAACGGCGCTATAATCGGCCAGAGTCGGCGGAAGGTCTGCCACGTGGAGAGATCTTTATCGTTCTGCATTCAATAAACCAGCTTGTGTTGAAATAGCCGCATATTCTACCCGTTCTACGCGTTCCCGCCAAACCACTGATGATACCATCGCGGTAAAACTTGATCCCGTAAGCCATGGATTTGCCAGCCATCCGGAGAAAAAACCACCGTAATTTGCCCCTGATGCGGCGTGTCGAACCACTGATAACTCTGTTTTCGGTAGCGCTGAATCACTTTGGTTGATGGCATGCGCCATGCGTTATAGCGCGAAGCGGAAGCCAGCGCAGCTTCTCCGCCAACGCTCCGCAGCAGGGCGATTCCCGACGAGGTATTACTGCCGTGGTGGGGGACCTGGATAAGTGTAGACGTAAGATGCTGCCAGTAACGGCTAATCATCGCCCGTTCCGCGGGCGTTTCGATATCCCCGGTCAGCAGAATACTATGTTTACCGTCATCAATACGCACCACGCACGAGCGATTATTCCCCTGCGCTGTCGCTCCGGGCAGCGGCCAGAGCGCGCGAAAGGTTAAATCCCGCCACTGCCAGGTTTCTCCGCGCTGGCAGGCTAAATGACCCGCCCAGCCTAAAGGGCTTCGCACCCATATCCGGGGCCACGCCTTTAACACCGAATTTAGCCCACCGCGGTGATCGAGATGCTCGTGGCTGAGAACGACGCCTTCAAGCTGCAAATGATGCCAGCGTAGCCAGGGAATAATGATCTGCTGACCGCTGTCTCCCTCGGGCCAGGCCAGGCCGGTATCATAGAGAAGCGCCGCGCCATCGCGTTCAATCACCATTGCCAGCCCCTGCCCGACATCCAGCATGGTGACTCGCCATTCGTTAGCAGCCGTACTCCGCCAGAATGGCCAGCTCAATAGCCCGAGAAATGCTAAACAAAACGCGGGCAACGTGCGCCACGCATGAAAACGCCAGACGATTAACGCCAGCCACGGCAGCAAGCTTATCCCAAGCCAGCGCGCATCCAGCGCCAGCCAGCCGGGCGGCAGCTGTCGTAAGAACCAGAATAGCGCAGCCAGAACACGGTCCGCCGATTGCCAGACCGCCATCTCAATGATAAACGGCGCGCAGAGGTGTAAAAACATCGCGGTCAGAATTAGCGGGACAACGACAAAGGTCACCAGCGGCACGGCAATCAAGTTGGCCAGCACGGACGTCAGGCTGATGCCGTGAAAAAGTGCGATCTGTAGAGGAGCAAGTAAAAACATTAAACCGATCTGCAGATGGCATAACGCGAGGCTTTGACGCAGTAGCCCGCTCCTTTTGCCGCCCGGCATCGGCGCCAGCTGATACCAGAAGATAAGCGCCGCAACGGCAAATGCGGAGAGCCAGAGGCTTTCGGACAACACCGCCAGCGGATCGGCAAACAGTATTGCGCCAATGCAGCAGACCCATAGCTGCCATGGCGACCAGCGTTTTCCGGATAGCCGCAGCGCGCAGCCAGCGGACAGCGCGACGCAGGTGCGCAATGCGGGTGGCTGCATGCCGGTCAGCCCGGCGTAAAAAATCGCGCTTGCGAGACCAACGAGCAGCGGCGCCCGCCAGCCAAGCCAGCGGCACGGGAGAAAAAACTGCACACCTCTGAGCAGCAACCAGCCCAATGAAGCCCCTAGCGCGATATGTAAGCCAGAAATCGCCATCAGGTGCGATGTCCCGGTTTCCTGCATCAGGGTCTTTATCTCGCGCGGTATTGCCAGACGCTCCCCCATGCCTAACCCTAGCATCACCGATTGCCACGGCAACGCGTTCAGCGTTTGATTCAGCGAAGCAAGATAACGCGCCCGCAAACTACAGGTCCGCACCCGAACGTCAGCGGTGATAAAGCGTCCGGTTAACGGACGATGCTGCGACAATGCATGGCGCTGACTATCAAACCCGCCATCGTTGAGCTGTCCGTGTACCGGACGCGCGCGCAGCGTCATCGCCCAAACCTGGCCTGCGCAGGGCGTTTCTGGCAGGTAGCTGCCGTAGAGGCTAATCCCTGGCGCAGGAAACAGCCGTCGCCCATCCAGACGGATAATCTTCCCCTGATGCGTTGTCTGCCCGTCCGTTGCGGTTAGCTCAACGTCAACCTGGCGATTCCCGTCCGTTAACCTCTCCGTCGGCCACAGCACCTCGCCTGCGCTTAGGGCTCCCCAGACAAAAAACAGCGTTATCAATGCCGCGTATTGCGCAGGTCTGCGTCGACATTGCGCAATGAGTAGCGCCAGGGTCATGAGCCCCCAGATAACCCACCGCCCGGGCAGCACTGGCAACCAGAGCAGCGGCAGAATACCGATAATCACACAGCCGGCAAGTTGTGGTAAACGCATTAGCACCTCCCTGTCAGAGGGAGTGTTACGCTAAACGGGGAGAGTGTCGCCAGGCAAGGAAAGGAACTGCGCCGCGCCATCCGCAAAATCTACCGCGTTAACGCAACAGAACCCGCGTTTTGCGAGGTCACTTCAAAGAGAGATTTAAAGGCATAAAAAAAGCACCCGAAGGTGCTTTTTTAACGTTTAAGTATGTTGTCGCCGATCGGCGAAACTTACTCTTCGTAAATATTGGCGCGGTCGCGTAATTCTTTGCCCGGCTTAAAGTGGGGAACGTATTTACCTTCCAGTTCAACTTTATCGCCAGTCTTTGGGTTACGCCCGGTGCGGGGTGCTCGATAATGCAGAGAGAAGCTGCCGAAACCGCGGATTTCAATGCGCTCGCCTTGAGCAAGCGTTGAGGCCATATGCTCCAGCATTTCTTTAACAGCATCTTCCACTGCTTTCGCAGGAATGTGAGATTGCTGGCTGGCAAGTCTTTCTATCAATTCTGACTTGGTCATTATTCCTCCGGTTTCCTTCAAGGCAAAATTAGCTAACAGCTTAAACAAGGGCGGCCGTAGCCGCCCTTTGTGCTTGATTACAGGACGAATCCTGCAATCTGTCAAGTAAACTCGTCGTAATTCAGGTTGTTGTAACCCGAAAGACTAAGATTACTCGCCTTTAGCTGCTTTGAAAGCTTCAGCCATTGCGTTGTTAGAGAAGTTTGCATCTTCCTGTTTGTTAACAGTTGCGATTGCATCTTTCTCGTCAGCTTCGTCTTTCGCACGAACAGACAGGCTGATTGCGCGGTTTTTACGATCAACGCCGGTGAATTTAGCTTCAACGTCGTCGCCAACGTTCAGAACCAGAGTTGCATCTTCAACGCGGTCACGGGAAGCTTCAGAAGCGCGCAGGTAACCTTCAACGCCGTCAGCCAGCTCTACGGTTGCGCCTTTAGCGTCAACTGCAGTGACTTTACCGTTTACGATTGCGCCTTTCTTGTTCAGTGCAACCCAGTTGTTGAACGGATCTTCTGCGAGCTGTTTAACGCCCAGAGAGATACGCTCGCGCTCTGCGTCAACCTGCAGAACAACTGCTGCGATTTCGTCGCCTTTTTTGTATTCACGAACTGCTTCTTCGCCTGCAACGTTCCAGGAGATGTCAGACAGGTGAACCAGGCCATCGATGCCGCCGTCCAGGCCGATGAAGATACCGAAGTCAGTGATAGACTTGATTTTACCTTCAACACGGTCGCCCTTGTTGTGGGTTTCCGCGAACTGCTGCCATGGGTTGTTTTTGCACTGCTTCAGGCCCAGGGAGATACGGCGACGTTCTTCGTCGATATCCAGAACCATAACTTCCACTACATCGCCAACGTTAACAACTTTGGACGGGTGGATGTTTTTGTTGGTCCAGTCCATTTCGGAAACGTGAACCAGGCCTTCAACGCCTTCTTCGATTTCAACGAAGCAGCCGTAGTCGGTCAGGTTGGTCACGCGACCGGTCAGTTTGGTACCTTCCGGATAACGCTTAGCGATAGCTACCCACGGATCTTCGCCCAGCTGTTTCAGGCCAAGAGATACACGAGTACGTTCGCGGTCGAACTTCAGCACTTTAACAGTGATTTCGTCGCCAACGTTTACGATTTCGCTCGGATGCTTAACGCGTTTCCATGCCATATCGGTAATGTGCAGCAGGCCGTCAACGCCGCCCAGATCAACGAATGCACCGTAGTCAGTGAGGTTCTTAACGATACCTTTAACTTCCATGCCTTCCTGCAGGTTTTCCAGCAGCTGATCGCGCTCTGCGCTGTTTTCGGATTCGATAACGGCACGACGAGAAACAACAACGTTGTTACGTTTCTGGTCCAGCTTGATGACTTTGAATTCAAGCTCTTTGCCTTCCAGGTGCAGCGTATCGCGCACCGGACGAACGTCTACCAGGGAGCCCGGCAGGAACGCACGAATACCATTCAGCTCAACAGTGAAGCCACCTTTAACTTTGCCGTTGATAATACCGACTACAGTTTCAGCGTCTTCGTAAGCTTTTTCCAGCGTGATCCAAGCTTCGTGACGTTTAGCTTTCTCACGGGACAGCAGGGTTTCACCGAAGCCGTCTTCTACTGCATCCAGAGCAACGTCAACTTCGTCACCAACCTGGATTTCCAGCTCGCCCTGGGCGTTTTTGAACTGCTCTGCCGGAATGGCAGACTCAGATTTCAGACCGGCGTCAACCAGTACTACGTCTTTGTCGATAGCAACAACAACACCACGAACGATGGAACCCGGACGGGTTTCGATTGTTTTTAAGGATTCTTCAAATAGTTGAGCAAAAGATTCAGTCATGTTTAATCTTCAGGTTTCATATTTAACGTCCACCTGGCTCCATGCCGGATGGGGTTGTTTAACATACCCGCTAACACTCCATTGCTGCGGGGGTACTGCTAAAATTTGGAGGCTGTTGTGCTTTATCGATAAGACGATTAAGCGGAAGCCAGTTTTTCGCGCGCATAGTGTAGCGCTTTTTCAATCACTTGCTCAATGTTTAGTTCTGTTGAATCAAGAACTAAAGCATCGGCAGCCGGGATCAGCGGCGCGACTGTACGATTGCGATCGCGATCGTCGCGCTCTTTTATCTCGGATAAAAGGCGATCAAAGTTAACACTAAAGCCCTTCTCCTGCAACTGAAGCATGCGGCGATGAGCACGTTCCTCCGCGGAGGCGTCAAGGAAAATTTTCACCTGCGCATCAGGGAATACGACGGTGCCCATATCGCGTCCGTCGGCGATCAGGCCTGGCAATTCGCGAAAGGCCCGCTGGCGGCGCAGCAACGCTTCACGCACGCGGGGAAAAGCCGCCACTTTAGAGGCCGTGTTGGCAACATCCTGAGTGCGAATCTCAGCGCTAACGTCCTCCCCCTCCAGTACCACTTCCAGGCTACCGTTAGTGGAGACAAAACGAACATCCAGGTGCGCAGCCAGCGGCACCAGCGCCTCTTCGGATTCAACATCCACATGATGATGTAGCGCAGCGAGAGCAAGCACGCGATAAATCGCCCCAGAGTCGAGCAGATGCCAGCCCAGCGTTTCTGCCATTGCCTTGCATAAGGTGCCTTTGCCCGCACCGCCAGGCCCATCAATGGTGATTACCGGAACTGTTGCCGTCATCTTTTTCTCCTTCAGCAAGGCGCATCAATATATAAACGCCGCGCATTATACGCATCTCTTCGACGGAAAGTGAGCATTGCTTGTAAATTACGGATAACAGGAAATCTCCTGTGGAAGAATTGTGCAATTATAGCGGGCTGAGAGAGCAACAGCCCGGAAGATGATGCCGTTTTACCGTTAATCTGCGGCGATGCCAGCGCGAATGTACTGTGCCAGGGCTTGCCGGTTTAACACGCGGGCATAAAAAAACGCCGACACGATGGCCGGCGTTTTTACCTTAAACGCGCGTTATTCAGGCCAGCGTACTGATTCGCGCCAGCTGCTCGAAGTAGTCCGGGAACGTTTTCGCCGTACACTTCGGATCAAGGATGGTGACCGGCGTATCGGAAAGCGCCACCAGCGAGAAGCACATTGCCATACGGTGGTCGTTATAGGTGCCGATCTCAGCAAACTGGAGCTTCGCGGGCGGAGTAATGCGGATGTAATCCTCCCCCTCTTCCACCTCTGCCCCCACTTTACGCAGCTCCGTGGCCATCGCAAACAGACGATCGGTCTCTTTGACACGCCAGTTATAGATGTTGCGCAGCGTCGTGGTGCCCTTCGCGAACAGGGCTGCCGTGGCGATAGTCATCGCCGCATCCGGAATATGATTCATATCCATATCGATGGCGTTCAGTTCACCATGGGTGCAGGCAATGAAGTCATCGCCCCAGGTAACGGTTGCGCCCATTTTTTCCAGCACATCGGCAAAACGGATATCGCCCTGGACGCTGTTGCGGCCAATACCGGTGACTTTCACCGTCCCGCCCTTAATCGCGCCGGCGGCGAGGAAGTAGGATGCCGAGGAGGCATCGCCTTCAACCAGGTAGTCACCCGGCGAGCGGTAGTGTTGATTGCCGCGTACGATAAAACGCTGGTAAGACTGATTTTCAACCTCAACGCCAAAGGTTTTCATCAGGTGCAGCGTAATATCAATATAAGGTTTGGAAACCAGATCGCCTTTAATCGCGATGACGGTATCCTGAGGCGCCAGCGGGGCGGTCATCAGGAGCGCGGTCAGAAACTGGCTGGAAACGCTGCCGTCCACTTCAACCTGGCCGCCGCTGAAACCGCCGCGCAGGCGCAGCGGCGGGTAGTTTTCCTGCTCCAGGTAATCAATCTGCGCCCCGCCCTGACGCAGCGCGTCAACCAGGTGGCCAATCGGCCGCTCTTTCATTCGCGGCTCGCCGGTCAGCACAATATCGTTACGGCCTAAACATAACGCCGCCGCCAGCGGACGCATCGCCGTTCCGGCATTACCGAGGAACAATTCTAATGCTTCAGCCGCCTGCAGAGGGCCGCCGTTGCCGGTGACTTCACAGCGGGTACGATCGGAAGACAGGGTGTAATGAACTCCCAGCGCGCTCAGGGCATTCAGCATGTGGCGTACATCGTCGCTATCCAGCAGGTTGGTCAGCACCGTCGTGCCGCGGGCCAAAGCCGCCAGCAGCAAGGCACGGTTAGAGACACTCTTGGACCCGGGCAGGTTAATCGTGCCATCTACGCGTGCGATGGGTTGTAACGTCAGGGATTCCATTAAACTCAACTCTCAAACAAACAGAATAAAAACCCCGCAGACCGGCTGCGGGGATGAAAAAACGCGGCGGCGATTAACCGTGACGGCGTTCGAAGTCCTGCATAAAGTCGGTCAGCGCCTTCACGCCCGCCAGCGGCATGGCGTTATAAATGGAAGCACGCATGCCGCCCACCACGCGGTGGCCCTTCAGCGCATGCAGACCTGCGGCAAAGGACTCTTCGAGGAACAGTTTATCAAGCGCGCTGTCCGCCAGTTGGAACGGCACGTTCATGCGCGAGCGGTTCGCCGCAGCGACATCGTTGCGATAGAAACCGCTGTTATCGATGGTGCTATACAGCAGGTCGGCTTTCTGCTGGTTGATTTTATCCATAGCGGCAACGCCGCCCTGCTCTTTCAGCCATTTAAACACCAGACCTGACAGGTACCAGGCAAACGTCGGCGGCGTGTTAAACATGGAGTCATTAGCGGACAGGATGGAGTAATCAAGAATCGACGGGCAGGCTACGCTGGCTTTACCCAGCAGATCTTCGCGCACAATAATCAGCGTCAGACCTGCGGGACCGATGTTTTTCTGCGCGCCCGCGTAGATCACGCCATAGCGGCTGACGTCAATTTCACGGGATAAAATCGTCGATGACAAATCCGCCGTGACGACCACATCGTCGCCAAAGTTTGGCGCTTCTTCAATGGCAATACCGTCAATGGTTTCGTTCGGGCAGTAGTGCAGGTAGGCCGCGCCAGGGGTCAGCTGCCATTCGCTCATCGGCTTAACCGCGCGCAGGCCGTCAACGGTGATTTTGGCGTCGATCACGTTGGGCGTGCAGTATTTATGCGCTTCTTTTACCGCGCTGGCCGCCCAGTAGCCGGCATCGACGTAGTCGGCAACGGTTTTATCGCCAAGCAGGTTCAGCGGGATACCGGCAAACTGTCCGCGACCGCCGCCGTGGCAGAATAAAACTTTATAGTTGGAAGGAATATTGAGCAGGGAGCGAAAATCCTGTTCCGCTTCTTCAGCCACCTTAATGAACTCTTTACCACGGTGGCTGATTTCCATCACCGACGTCCCCAAACCGTTCCAGTCGCACAGTTCCTTTTGTGCCAGTTTGAGTACTTCCGCCGGCAGCATTGCCGGGCCTGAACTGAAGTTATAGACCTGAGCCATTTCCCCTCACCACTTGCTATGTTATTTACCCGCGAACCGTCGCGGGCATAAGTTATTCCTGTGGCTATCGGTTTTATCATTCAGTGACACGCACCGCAATGGCTAAAACTGAGCGTCGGGGAAATGCGGCCTCGCTCACACAAAAGAATCTGCCAGCTTGACGTCATAAAACCGACATAATTGCTGTCAGGTGACTCTTTTTGCCCGGCTGACCTTCGACCATTCTGCATTTGCGCAGCGAGGGCATAATTGTTTATCCCCGGCTCGTAGCGTAAGGATTGCGCTACAGCGAACGCAGGCATACTCGTCGTTCCGGGGTATCGTGGTAAAACGATCGGTAAAGCGGGAAGGAAGAATGGAGAGTCCGGCTTTAACATCGTCATCCTCATAGAAATAGAGGCTGATCTGCCCGTTGGTTTCCAGAATAGCCAGCCGCACCTGCCCCAGTTGCTCAACCCCGCTGATTCGCAGCTCCATAAAAAATTCAAATTCGGTCATGTTTTCCGCCTGCAGTTTCTCCCAGGCCAACTCGCCGTTTTCCACAACAATAATCGGCTTACCCTCCAGCAGATCTTCCAGTTTTTCGCTATGCCCCATCAGCCACATAATCAATCGGTACAGCAGGGCCAGAGTGATAAAAACCGCCAGTACCGGCAGCATCGGAACGTCATCATAGAATGCGACGTCGCCCGCGGCCGAACCGAGGGTCAAAATGATGAGCACTTCGAACAGTGACATCTGACGAACGCCCCGCCGCCCGGTTATCTTGAGAAAAATAAATACCAGTACGAAGGTGTAGAGGCTCCGTAATGCCACCTCGGCCAGAAATTCCACGGGCACTTTATCCAGTGCCATACGATGCCAGTCAAATGTCTTCATGATTAACGCCTGAACAGTTATTGAGTGACATAAGCATAGCCAGACGATGGAGATAGCACCCGTCATCTAAAACCCGTATCATTGCGCGCTTTACGTACGATAAAAGTGACTGCCATGACTCAAACATTTATTCCCGGCAAAGATGCCGCCCTGGAAGATTCCATCGCTCGCTTCCAGCAGAAGTTGCACGACCTCGGATTCGATATTGAAGAGGCCTCATGGCTCAACCCGGTTCCGCACGTCTGGTCAGTGCATATCCGCGATAAAGAGTGCGCCCTGTGCTTCACCAACGGCAAAGGCGCCACCAAAAAAGCCGCGCTGGCCTCCGCGCTCGGAGAGTACTTTGAGCGCCTCTCGACCAACTATTTCTTTGCCGACTTCTGGCTGGGCGAGACTATCGCCAACGGTCCCTTCGTTCACTATCCCAATGAAAAATGGTTCCCGTTAACCGACGATGACGAAGTACCGGAAGGCCTGCTGGATACCCGCCTGCGCGCGTTCTACGATCCTGACGATCAGTTAACCGCCAGCATGCTGGTCGATCTGCAGTCAGGGAATGACGATCGCGGCGTCTGCGGTCTGCCGTTCACCCGCCAGTCTGATGGTGAAACGGTCTATATTCCGATGAATATTGTCGGCAACCTGTACGTTTCTAACGGAATGTCCGCGGGTAACACCCGCAACGAAGCCCGCGTTCAGGGCCTCTCAGAAGTGTTCGAACGACATATTAAAAACCGCATTATCGCCGAAAGCATCAGCCTGCCGGAGATCCCGGCGGAGGTGATGGCGCGCGATCCGGGCGTAGTCGAATCGATCAATAAGCTGGAGGCCGAAGGTTTCCCGATTTTCGCTTATGACGGTTCGCTCGGCGGCAAATATCCGGTTATCTGCGTCGTGCTGTTTAACCCGGCTAACGGCACCTGTTTCGCCTCTTTCGGCGCGCATCCCGATTTCGGCGTGGCGCTGGAACGTACCGTTACCGAACTGCTCCAGGGCCGCAGCCTGAAAGATCTCGACGTCTTCACGCCGCCCACCTTCGATGATGAAGAGGTCGCCGAACATGCGAACCTTGAAACGCACTTTATCGATTCCAGCGGCCTGATCTCCTGGGATATGTTTAAGCAGGATGCCGACTACCCGTTCGTGGACTGGAGCTTCTCCGGAACCACGGAGGAAGAGTTCGCCACCCTGATGGCTATCTTTAAACAAGAAGATAAAGAAGTTTACATCGCCGATTACGAACACCTGAGCGTCTACGCCTGCCGCATCATTGTCCCGGGCATGTCTGATATTTATCCGGCGGAAGACCTCTGGCTGGCGAATAACAGCATGGGCGCGCCTCTGCGGGAAACGATTCTTTCCCTGCCGGAAAGCGAGTGGGAAAAAGAAGATTATCTGGCGCTTATCGAACAAATGGACGATGAAGGCCTTGATGACTTCACCCGCGTGCGCGAACTGCTGGGTCTGGCGACCGGCAAAGACAACGGCTGGTATACGCTGCGCGTTGGCGAGCTGAAAGCCATGCTCGCGCTGGCGGGCGGCGATCTCGAGCAGGCGCTCATCTGGACCGAGTGGACCATGGAGTTCAACGCTTCAATCTTTAGCGCCGAGCGCGCCAATTACTACCGCTGCCTGCAAACCCTGCTGCTGCTGAGCCAGGAAGAGGAGCGCCAGCCGCTGCAGTATCTGAACGCTTTTATACGCATGTACGGCGCCGATGCCGTAGAAGCCGCCAGCGCCGCGCTGAGCGGAGAAGCGCCGTTCTACGGCCTGCAGGCAGTAGACAGCGACCTGCTCGCGTTCCCGGCTCATCAGTCGCTGCTGAAAGCCTACGAAAAGCTGCAGCGCGCAAAAGCAGCATTTTGGGGTAAATAAGCGCGCTTTACTGCCTGAATAACCCTATGATGGGGGCCCGCAAAGGCCCCCATTTTTTATGCTTTCCGCAACCCCAAGGCCCGATTGTAGTCATAAAGTTAATTAGTGGTGAGAAATAATAAAATCCCACCGCAAATATTGTTAATTTTAATAAAAATACCCCATTTTAATTAACCGAAAAACGGGGGTAAAATGAAAATAATCAACATTATTTGTAAATTTTAAAATTTATTTTTTTATTAAAAAACAACAACCTAAAGCAACATCGGGGCAAATCCACACACTCAAAAGGCCTATAGTTCCGGTAGGATATGATCTACATCAAATTCCCTTCTATAATGCTTTGTTAGTATCTCACCGCCAACTTACATAAAGAGAGAGTTAGTGTGAAAGCTGACAACCCTTTTGATCTTTTACTCCCTGCTGCCATGGCGAAAGTCGCCGAAGAAGCGGGTGTCTATAAAGCGACAAAACATCCGATAAAGACGTTTTATCTGGCGATCACCGCAGGTGTCTTCATCTCTATCGCTTTTGTTTTCTATATTACCGCGACAACCGGCACGGCCGGGATGCCATTCGGGGTTGCCAAACTGATTGGAGGCATCTGCTTCTCACTAGGTTTGATTCTCTGCGTTATTTGCGGTGCCGACCTGTTTACCTCAACCGTTCTTATCGTTGTCGCGAAAGCCAGCGGAAGAATCACGTGGGGTCAACTGGCGAAAAACTGGCTCAACGTCTATGTTGGTAACCTGATTGGTTGCTTACTCTTTGTATTGCTGATGTGGCTTTCAGGCGAATATATGACTGCCAACGGTCAATGGGGACTTAACGTTCTGCAAACCGCCGACCACAAAATGCACCATACTTTTGTTGAAGCCGTGTGCCTGGGTATCCTGGCAAACCTGATGGTCTGCCTTGCGGTATGGATGAGCTACTCCGGCCGCAGCCTGATGGATAAAGCCATGATTATGGTTTTACCGGTGGCAATGTTTGTTGCCAGCGGGTTTGAGCATAGTATCGCGAACATGTTTATGATCCCGCTGGGTATCGTTATCCGCGACTTTGCAAGCCCGGAATTCTGGACCGCTGTCGGTTCAACTCCGGAAAGTTTCTCTCACCTGACCGTCATGAACTTCATCACTGATAACCTGATTCCGGTAACTATCGGGAACATCATCGGCGGTGGTCTGCTGGTTGGGTTGACATACTGGGTCATTTACCTGCGTGGCGACGACCATCACTAAGGGTTGTTTCAGGCAGTAAATAAAAAATCCACTTAAGAAGGTAGGTGTTACATGTCCGAGCTTAATGAAAAGTTAGCCACAGCCTGGGAAGGTTTTGCGAAAGGTGACTGGCAGAACGAAGTCAACGTCCGCGACTTCATCCAGAAAAACTATACCCCGTACGAAGGTGACGAGTCCTTCCTGGCTGGCGCAACTGACGCGACCACCAAGCTGTGGGACACCGTAATGGAAGGCGTTAAACAGGAAAACCGCACTCACGCGCCTGTTGATTTTGATACTTCCCTTGCGTCCACCATCACTTCTCATGACGCTGGCTACATCGAGAAAGGTCTCGAGAAAATCGTTGGCCTGCAGACTGAAGCTCCGCTGAAACGCGCGATTATCCCGTTCGGCGGCATCAAAATGGTAGAAGGTTCCTGCAAAGCGTACGATCGCGAGCTGGACCCGATGCTGAAGAAAATCTTCACTGAATACCGCAAAACTCACAACCAGGGCGTGTTTGACGTTTACACCAAAGACATCCTGAACTGCCGTAAATCTGGCGTTCTGACCGGTCTGCCGGATGCCTATGGCCGTGGTCGTATCATCGGTGACTACCGTCGCGTTGCGCTGTACGGTATCGACTTCCTGATGAAAGACAAATACGCTCAGTTCGTCTCTCTGCAAGAGAAACTGGAAAACGGCGAAGATCTGGAAGCAACGATCCGTCTGCGTGAAGAAATCTCTGAACAGCACCGCGCGCTGGGTCAGATCAAAGAAATGGCGGCTAAATACGGCTGCGATATCTCTGGTCCTGCTACCACCGCTCAGGAAGCTATCCAGTGGACCTACTTCGGCTACCTGGCTGCCGTTAAATCTCAGAACGGCGCGGCAATGTCCTTCGGTCGTACCTCCAGCTTCCTGGATATCTTCATCGAACGTGACCTGAAAGCCGGTAAAATCACCGAGCAAGACGCACAGGAAATGATTGACCACCTGGTCATGAAACTGCGTATGGTTCGTTTCCTGCGTACCCCTGAATATGATGAACTGTTCTCTGGCGACCCGATTTGGGCAACCGAATCTATCGGCGGTATGGGCGTTGACGGCCGTACTCTGGTCACCAAAAACAGCTTCCGTTTCCTGAACACCCTGTACACCATGGGGCCGTCTCCGGAGCCGAACATCACCATTCTGTGGTCTGAAAAACTGCCGCTGAGCTTCAAAAAATACGCCGCGAAAGTGTCCATCGATACCTCTTCTCTGCAGTACGAGAACGATGACCTGATGCGTCCTGACTTCAACAACGATGACTACGCTATCGCTTGCTGCGTAAGCCCGATGGTTGTTGGTAAGCAGATGCAGTTCTTCGGGGCGCGTGCTAACCTGGCGAAAACCATGCTGTACGCAATCAACGGCGGCGTTGATGAAAAACTGAAAATGCAGGTTGGTCCTAAATCTGAACCGATCAAAGGCGACGTTCTGAACTTCGACGAAGTGATGGACCGCATGGATCACTTCATGGACTGGCTGGCTAAACAGTACGTCACTGCGCTGAACATCATCCACTACATGCACGACAAGTACAGCTACGAAGCTTCCCTGATGGCGCTGCACGACCGTGATGTTATCCGCACCATGGCATGTGGTATCGCAGGTCTGTCCGTTGCGGCTGACTCTCTGTCTGCAATCAAATATGCGAAAGTTAAACCGATTCGTGATGAAAACGGTCTGGCTGTCGACTTCGAAATCGAAGGCGAATACCCGCAGTTTGGTAACAACGACTCTCGCGTCGATGATATGGCCGTTGACCTGGTTGAACGTTTCATGAAGAAAATTCAGAAACTGCACACCTACCGCAACGCTATCCCGACTCAGTCCGTTCTGACCATCACCTCTAACGTTGTGTATGGTAAGAAAACCGGTAACACCCCTGACGGTCGTCGCGCTGGCGCGCCGTTCGGACCAGGTGCTAACCCGATGCACGGCCGTGACCAGAAAGGTGCTGTTGCCTCTCTGACCTCCGTTGCGAAACTGCCGTTTGCTTACGCGAAAGATGGTATTTCTTACACCTTCTCTATCGTGCCGAACGCGCTGGGTAAAGACGACGAAGTACGTAAAACTAACCTCGCCGGCCTGATGGATGGTTATTTCCACCACGAAGCATCCATCGAAGGCGGTCAGCATCTGAACGTCAACGTTATGAACCGCGAAATGCTGCTCGACGCGATGGAAAACCCGGAAAAATATCCGCAGCTGACCATCCGCGTATCCGGCTACGCTGTACGTTTTAACTCCCTGACGAAAGAACAGCAGCAGGACGTTATTACTCGTACCTTCACTCAGACCATGTAATGGTATTGACTGAAATCGTACAGTAAAAAGCGTACAATAAAGGCTCCACGCAAGTGGGGCCTTTTTAGCAATATCATCCTGCCCCAGTCTCTTTTGTCTGCTGTCTATACTTTATGGATAACAGCCAAAACAGACTCGACATAGCCTTTGAGCTGTGCATCTACATAGGCCCCGGATGGGCCAAATTCGGAGATATCACCGCAATGTCAACAATTGGTCGCATTCACTCCTTTGAATCCTGTGGCACCGTCGATGGCCCGGGGATCCGCTTTATCACCTTCTTCCAGGGCTGCCTGATGCGCTGCCTCTATTGCCACAACCGCGACACCTGGGATACCCACGGTGGCAAAGAGATTACCGTTGAAGAGCTGATGAAAGAGGTGGTGACCTATCGCCACTTTATGAACGCTTCCGGCGGCGGCGTGACGGCATCCGGCGGCGAGGCTATCCTGCAGGCCGAATTTGTTCGCGACTGGTTCCGCGCCTGTAAGAAAGAAGGTATTCATACCTGTCTCGATACCAACGGCTTTGTGCGCCGCTACGACCCGGTTATTGATGAACTGCTGGAAGTCACCGATCTGGTGATGCTCGACCTCAAGCAAATGAATGATGAAATTCACCAGAATCTGGTAGGTGTCTCTAACCATCGGACGCTGGAGTTTGCCCGTTACCTGTCAAACAAAAACATCAACGTCTGGATCCGCTACGTTGTGGTTCCGGGCTGGTCCGACGATGATGATTCAGCGCATCGCCTGGGTGAGTTTACTCGTGACATGGGCAACGTCGAGAAAATCGAACTGCTGCCGTACCACGAGCTGGGCAAGCACAAATGGGTAGCCATGGGCGAAGAGTACAAGCTGGATGGCGTCCATCCGCCAAAGAAAGAGACCATGGAACGCGTGAAGGGCATTCTGGAACAGTACGGTCATAAAGTGATGTATTAAAATCCCCGCCCGGTAGAGATTGCGCTACCGGGTGTTTCCCCAACAAAATCAGCGTCAGGACATAAAATATTCCGACAGCTTGTTCGCCACGCTCTCAATCGAGAAAATGCGCTTCTGATGCGCTTTTCGGTATTCCGCATAGCGTTCATCCTGCTCTTCCAGCGCGCTGAGGATCCGGTCGGCCACCATCATTGCGCCGGCGATTTCCGCAAACCCCGACTCCCCTTCCCCCTGTAAAGCCACCGCCGCCTGAAGATTCCAGTCAGATAAACGGGCCAGCGGCGCAAACGTCCCGCGGGTCAGCGATAAAATTTTAACGCCCTGCTGCTTTGCCAGCGACAGGGCCTGCATCATATCCGCCGATGCCTGTTCGCTGTGAACGACGATGATGCCGGTTTTTTGACTGTCAGCCAGCAGCGGCATCGCCGCCGGATAGGAGCGATCGATAAAGCTGGCCGCCTTACCCATATTGATTAAATTCATCTGCAGGAATAACGCCACCGGCACCGCCGTGCCCACGGCATAGATAGCAATGCTGTTCAGGGTATTAAGCCAGTCGGCCGCGGCTTTCAGCTCCTGGCTATCGACAATGGCATTACTGTCGCGAATGCTCGCCAGCACCGGCGCAATCTCTTCGCTCTCGTTGGTACCGTGGTCTTCCGAGCGCGCGGCGCCCTGCTCCATCGCCAGCGCGGTTCTGAAATCCGAGAAACCTTTAAAACCAAAGGCCCGACAAAAACGGGTGATACTCCCCTCACTGGTATCAATGGAGTCGGCCAGTTCTGAAATCGTGTGACGCATCACAAAGTCAGGATTTTCCGTAATAAAACGGCCAACCTTCTCCAGTATCGGGCTTAGCCCGGAAGCTCCATTTCTTATGCTTATCAACAAGTTATTGTCTATCTGGCTCATGTTTTGCCTTATTTGCTCAAAATGCAAACACAGTCACATCTTTCGTCCTGCTGCAAAGATAATAATTATTATCTCATACAAATAAATAAAAATAATTATTTTTACAAACAGGAGAACATCGAATGAAAGGTCTCATAGTCTGTCGTACCGGTATGGGCAGCTCCTTAATGCTCAAAATCAAAGCCCAAAAAATCATCGACAAACACGGCTGGGATATCGAGCTGGAACATGACGTCCTCTCAGGCTTACGCACCTGGCGAGACATTGATTTTGTCATCACTATGCGCGATCTCACCGATGAAGTCGAAGCCGCCGGATTCAGAGCTGTCGGCATTACCGACCTGATGAACAGTGAAGAGATGGAGTCTGCGCTCACTGACATCGTTCAAAGCAACTAACCTCTCCCGGAGGCAATATGGATTTCCTCAGATTTATTGTATTCGACATTCTGGGCGTAACCCCACTTTTAGTTGGCTTTATTGCATTAATCGGCCTGTTAATCCAACGCAAGCCGATTGAAAAAATCCTTTCCGGCACCTTCAAAACCATCGTCGGATTTCTGGTTTTTGCCGGCGGCGCAGGTCTGGCAGTCACTTCCCTGGGTAACTTTCAGACCTTATTCAGCGATGGATTTGGTCTGAAGGGCGTAATGCCGCTGGCAGAAGCGCTAACCGGACTGGCGCAAACCAAATTCGCCATGTGCGTGTCGCTGATCATGGTGATTGGTTTTGGCTGGAACCTGTTTTTTGCCCGCGTGACGCCGTTTAAATACATCTTTCTTACCGGGCAACATAATCTTTATCTCTCCGCGCTGCTTACCATAACGCTGAAGGCGCTGGGCTACAGCGACATGACGACCATCATTGCCGGCTCCGTGCTGCTGGGTCTCGCCGCCTGCCTCTATCCGGCCATTGCGCAGCCGTGGATGCGAAAAATTACCGGTAATGATGAGATCGCGATGGGGCATTACGTCACCCTGGCCTACGCCGCCTCCGGCTGGATTGGCGCAAAGGTCGGCGATCCGAGACAATCCACCGAAAAGCTGAATCTTCCCGGCTGGCTGGGGATCTTTAAAGATTACATCGTCTCGGTGTCGATCTCGGTGAGCATCTTCTACTACATCGCCGCGCTCGCTGCCGGAAAAGCCGCGGTCACCGCAGCGGCAGGCGGGATGCACTGGCTGGTTTACCCGCTCTTTCAGTCGCTGACCTTTACCGCTTCGCTGTACATCATCATTACCGGCGTACGCCTGCTGCTATCAGAAATTGTTCCGGCCTTCCTCGGCATCTCGGAGAAGTTTATTCCTAACGCCAAACCCGCGCTCGACTGCCCGGTGGTCTTCCCCTACGCCCCGACCGCCACGGTGCTGGGTTTTATCTCTTCGTTTGTCGGCGGACTGGTGGTGATGGGTTTTCTGGCGATCCTTGGCCAAACCGTGATTATCCCGGTAGCCATTCCCTACTTCTTTATTGGCGCGACCGCAGCGGTATTTGGTAATGCCTCCGGCGGCTGGAAAGGCGCGATTGCCGGAAGCTTCATCACCGGGATCCTGATCGGCATCGGCCCGGCGCTGATTTACCCGATTATGGAATCCGTCGGTCTTTCAGGCACCAGCTTCCCGGAAACCGACTTCGTCGCTCTGGGTCTGGTCGTGTACTACATCGGTAAAATGCTGCCCTAAGAAGGAATGAACATGAATATTGATGAACTGAAATCCCACGCGCTTGCCGCCCGCCGCGAGATCGTCACCATGATTTACGAGTCCGGAATTGGCCACCCGGGCGGGGCGCTGTCGATAATCGACGTGCTTACCTGGCTCTATTACCAGGAAGTCGATCTGGCCGCCACCCCCCGCTCGCGCGTGGTGATGAGTAAAGGCCACGCCGTCGCCGCGCAGTACGCCATGCTGTATCAACAAGGCAAGATCGAGCGCAGCGAGTTCAATACGTTCCGACAGATCAACTCGCGCCTGCAGGGGCACCCGAGCATTAAGTCGCTGCCGGAAGTCGATGCGACAACCGGACTGCTTGGCCAGGGGCTGTCGATTGCTTTTGGTATGGCGGCCGCCAAAAAGCGGCGCAACGATCCGCACCGGGTATTTGCCATCGTTGGCGATGGCGAAATGCATGAAGGCCAAATCTGGGAAACCTTACAGCAGGCCGGGCATATGAAAATGGATAATCTGGTCGCCATCATCGATTACAACGGCTTCTCTTCCCACGATCCGGTCAATGACGTCGTTAATCTCGAGCCGCTGGCGGACAAAATCCGCAGCTTTGGCTGGCATGTACTGGAACTGCACAACGGCAATGATATGCATCAGGTTGCCGATACCCTGATGCTATCCCGTCACCTGAAAGGTAAACCTGTCGCCATTGTGGCGTGCACCACCAAAGGTTCCGGCGTCAGCTATATGGAAAACAACGGCGACTGGCACTCAAAAACCCCGAGCAAAGAACAATTTCAGCAGGCGATGGAGGAGTTACAGTGATGAAAGCACCCCGTGATGAGATCGGACATGCCCTGATTGCGCTAAAAGAAAAAGGCTATCCCGTTGTTGTTATCGACAGCGATTTAGCCAGCTCTACCCGTACCGACCAGTTTCAGGCCATCTATCCTGAGGCCTTTTTCGAAATGGGCATTGCGGAAGGTTCCGCCATGAGCTTCGCGGTCGGCCAGGCGCTGGAAGGCTTTATGCCCTTCTATGTTAACTTTGCGATGTTCGTCACCGGCACCGCCTGGACCCAGCTGCGGCAGGCCTGCTACGCCAAAGCCAACATCAAACTCGTCGGTAGCCACCCCGGTATGGATGATGGCCCGGACGGCGCTTCGCACCATGCGCTGGAGGATTTAGCGCTGACCCGCGTCCTTCCGGGGTTAACCGTCCTGACCCCGGCAGATGCGGAAGAAATCGCCGAGGCCTTCGAGCAGGCGGCAAAAATAAAGGGACCCGTTTATATTCGCGTGGCGCGCGAGCCGATGCCGGTTCGCGACAAAAGCGTCGTTCCGCGGGTCAACGATATCGCTGCCATCGCCGACAGCGGCACGGATTTTGCGATTCTGTTTGAAGGAACGGTACTGGAACAGGCTACCGACGGCTATGAAAAGCTGCTCGCCAGTGGCAAAAAAGGAAAACTTATTCACGTTGCAACCGTTAAACCCTTCAATCAGCAGGCGTTTTATCGGCTGGTCGAAGGCTGCCCGCTTATCGCTACGCTTGAAAATCATACCGTCAACGGCGGCCTCGGTGGCCTAATCGCGGAAACCCTGGCGCAAAAGGCACATCCGGCGCGCCTTACGCGTCTGGGAACGCAGGACACATTTACCGAATCGGGAAATAGCAGGCAGCTAAAAGCGAAATATGGCATCTCGGGAGACGCGCTGTTTAACGCGCTACGCTAACCGCCAGGCGAGCCGGTCAGTTGGCGATCGGCTCGCGCGTAAAGGGAACGTTTATGGAAGAGAGGCTATTTTCCGCCCGTCAGTTCACCAGCGACTGCCTGAGCTGGCGCAGCGCCGTTCATCTCGCCTGCCGCCCGCTTGAGGAGCAGGGAAAAATCACCGTGGGCTATGCCAGGGCTATTATCAGCGCCACGGAGCAGGATGGCCCCTGGTATATATTGAGCCCGGCGTTTGCGCTACCGCACGCGCGTCCGGAAGCCGGCGTGCTGAGCAGAAACAGCGCGCTTTCGCTGCTTTGCTGTAGCGAGGCCGTTGATTTTCCGGAGCATCCCGGCATTCGGCTGATAGTCGTACTGGCGGCGGCCGATAGTGAACAGCATATCCAGACCATCCAGCGGTTAGTCTGCTGGCTGGATGAGGGGGAGAGACTTCAGCGATACAGCACGGTGCAAAACCGGGCACAGTTTATTGCGCTTCTTGCGTCGCATTAATCCATAGCCAGGGTCGTGCCCTGGCTATGTTCTGAAAAATCAGGCGTGCGCCACCGGCGTAGGATGGTGCCCCGCTTTGCGCAGCAGCGTCAACAGGTAGATGAATGACACGCTGGCAATCATGATAAACAACAGATTGTCAGAGAAGTTCTGCATCAGCATGGCGGTCAGCGTCGGCCCAAGCAGGCTGCCCACGGTATAGCTCATTAACAGCGCCTGGTTCATCGCCACCAGCTGATGACGTTCAACTTTTTCGCAGGCCCAGGCCATAGCCACCGGATAGAGCGTGAAGCCGGAAGCGCCCAGCACGAACAGCGCGGGCGCCATTGCGGCCTGGCTTAACATCGCCAGACAGCCGAGAATCACCACAAACACCTGAACGCGCAGGACCAGCAGACGGCCGTAGCGATCGGCGAGCCGGCCAATCGGCCACTGCCCCACGATACCCGCGCTCACCATCACCGCCATCCAGAAGCCGATGCCGGAATCGCTAACGCCCTGGTGGTTAAGCCACAGCGGCATCAGGCCATACAGCGAACCGAGCACAATGCCGGAAATAATGCAGCCGTTGACGCCATGGCGGGCCTGACGCAGCCTTAACATTGGCCAGATACGCGCCGGTTCGTGCGGCTCATCGGCCTGAGTCGCCACGCGAGCAAACAGCAGCGGCAGAATGGCCGCCAGCGCCAGCGCCGTCACCCACGGCAGAACGCTCATCAGATCCGTCGGCAGTTTGCTGACCATTAACTGGCCCAGCACCGTGCCAACGTAATAAATCATCATATACGCCGCCAGTAGGCGACCCCGGCTCCGCGAAGTGCCGCTACAGACCAGCGCGCTCTCCACCACCACCCAAATCATCGCGCAGCCGACGCCGGCGATAAAGCGCCAGCTGAACCAGCTCCAGAAGCCCAGCGTAATACCAAGACCCACGCAGCCCACGGCAAAGATAACCGATGCCAGGTAATAGCTGCGGTTAAAGCCCAGACGTTTAATTACCCATCCGGCAAGCAATGTTCCCACCAGATTACCGGTAAAATAGGACGAGCCCACCATCCCGACCTGCCAGGTCGGCATATTTTCATGGGCGAGCCAAAGCGGGACGAGCGTATTTAAAACCGCTATCGCCAGGGTCAACAGAAGCAGGCCACAGAGCAACATTTGCACTGGCCGGGTGTAGATGGTCATGGATATAAACCGTGATGGAGTTCAGATTTCGTGCGCATCATGCCACTGCTGCAAACATTGTCAATCCGCCTGAAATCAGGCGTGACGCGGTTTGCGGGGGAACGATAGAAGTTTTTTATCCAGCGGATCGACAACAGAATAGATATTTATATTATTCCATTGTTTTTATTAATTTATTGGAAAATAGCGTTGGGAATATCGGTAGAAATATTTCATGAATCGACCGCATTTTTTATCGCGCCAGAATAAGTATTTCTGGCGCGATAAAGGGCGATTAGCTGGCGATTGCCATTCCAACGGTCATGTGCAGGCCGTAGAAGACGCCGCGGCCGATCGTCTCGCCGATCAGCACCAGCACAAAAGCCAGCCCCAGCATCGGCAATGCGGGCTGATAGCCTTTGAGCTGAGGGGCAATCCAGCAGACCAGCGCCAACGCCAGCGCAACCAGGCGCCACGCCATCAGCGAGCCGTAGGCCGGCACCAGCGCCGAGGCCTGCTGAATAGAGCTATGGATTGTCGCCAGCTCGCTGCCCTGCATCAGCACCACGATGGCGCTAATCACCAGCGCCAGCAGGGTCACCGCCGGCAGCAGGCGCATCGCCCAGCCGTTGACATCGGCAACGCGCAGCAGCAGATATCCCAGCAATGGACCGCCGATAAACATCGTCAGGAAGAAGCTAAGCGGCGTCCAGACCGTATACCAGGTGGGTACCGTATCAATAGTGTTATAGACGCGGACCATCATCCAGACGAAGATAATCCCCAGCACCATGGTAATGACCAGCCAGAGATGACGCAGCCCCGCCGGTAGCTTATTGACCACCGCCAGCAGCCAGCCAATACCGCCGACGGCGAAGAAAAGCGCCCCGCTGGCGATTTCGTTACTGAGCGACGAGGCGCCTACGCGATTGAGCGAGTTAAACGCGCGCATGGGCGACCCAAGATGCAGGGTTGAGGCAATAAAGCCCACGCCCATCAGCACCCACAGGCCAAACATGCTCCACACGACGCGCTGCTGCTGTTCACGCGATAAGTCGCCTTTCATTAGCGCCAGAGCCAGCACAATAAAACCGCCCACCACGCACTGACCAAAGACCGTGAAAATAATCAGCGGCCATTCATGCCATCCACTCCCCATCTCACACCTCCTTCGGGTTAGCCAGGTAGCCGGTGGTATCTCCACACGGTCGGCTGTTGGCGTTAGGTTTAATCACGATACTCGGTTTAGTGAAGTGGGCCGAAGGCAGCGGCGCAACGGCGGCCAGCTGGCCGTGTTTTTGGCGCAGCTCTTCAATCGGGCCGAAATCTAACGCGCGCAGCGGGCAAGATTCCACGCAAATCGGCTTTTTGCCGTCGGCGACGCGCTCGTGGCAGCCATCGCATTTGGTCATATGACCTTTTGTCGCATTGTACTGCGGCGCGCCGTACGGGCAGGCCATATGGCAATAGCGACAGCCAATACAGACATCTTCATCGACAACGACAAAGCCATCTTCACGTTTATGCATCGCCCCGCTCGGGCAAACTTTGGTGCAGGCCGGATCCTCACAATGGTTGCAGGCAATAGAGAGGTAATAGGCAAAGACGTTTTGCTGCCAGACGCCGTTATCCTCCTGCCAGTCGCCGCCGGCGTATTCGTAGATACGACGGAAGCTCACTTCCGGCGTGAGGTTTTTATAGTCTTTACAAGCCAGTTCGCAGGTTTTGCAACCGGTGCAACGGGCGGAATCAATAAAAAATCCATATTGAGTTGTCATCGGTTACTCCTTACAGCTTTTCAACCTGGACGAGGTTGCTATGCGATGGATTGCCTTTCGCCAGCGGCGATGGGCGTTGGGTGGTCAGCACGTTAATGCAGCCAGCCTGATCCACGCGGCCTGCGTCCGGGTTATACCAGGCCCCCTCACCCAGCGCGACCACGCCCGGTATCATGCGCGGGGTCACTTTGGCCTCGATATGCACTTCACCGCGATCGTTAAAAATGCGGATCCGATCGCCATTGGCGATACCGCGCTTCTGGGCATCAAGCGGGTTGATCCACATCTCCTGACGGCAAGCCGCTTTCAGTACGTCAACGTTGCCGTAGGTGGAGTGCGTGCGGGCTTTATAGTGAAAACCGGTCAGCTGCAGCGGATACTTTTTCGCCAGCGGATCGTCATAGTTTTCAAACCCAGGGCTGTATATCGGCAGCGGGTCGATAACATCCTCTTCTTTCAGCTCCCAGGTCGCGGCAATTTCCGCCAGCTGCGCAGAGTAGATTTCAATTTTCCCTGACGGCGTCGTAAGCGGATTGGCGGCGGGATCTTCGCGGAAAGCTTTATAGGCAACGTGGTGGCCTTCCGGATCGCGCTGTTTGAAGATTCCCTGCTTGCGGAATTCATCAAACGGCAGCAGCGCCGGGATCGCTTTACGGGATTGCTCATAGAGGTGACGCAGCCACTCTTCCTGAGTGCGGCCTTCGGTGAAACGTTGCTCAACGCCCATGCGCTTCGCCAGCTCCGTGGTCATCTCATAGATGGTTTTGCATTCAAAACGCGGCTTGATGGCCTGATCGGCAAAAATCACGTAGGACATGTTGCCGCAGGAGGCATCGAGGGCAAAATCCATCTGCTCCGAGGCCGTACAGTCCGGCAGCAGAATATCGGCATATTTCGCCGAGGAGGTCATATGGCAATCAATGACCACAATCATCTCGCACTTCTTGTCATCCTGAAGGATGTCATGGGTACGGTTAATCTCTGAATGCTGGTTGACCAGGCAGTTACCGGCATAGTTCCAGACCATTTTAATAGGCACGTCGAGCTTATCTTTGCCGCGCACGCCGTCGCGCAGCGCGGTCATTTCCGTCCCGCGCTCAATCGCATCGGTCCACATAAACATGGAAATACTGGTTTCCACCGGATTATCCAGCGTCGGCATACGTTCAAAAGGCAGAGAGTAAGAACCTTCACGCGCGCCGGTATTGCCGCCGTTAATCCCGACGTTGCCGGTTAAGATTGCCAGCATGGAAATCGCGCGGGAAACCAGCTCACCGTTGGCATGGCGCTGTGGGCCCCAGCCCTGAGAAATATAGGCAGGTTTAGCGCTGGCGATTTCGCGCGCCAGCTGCACGATACGCGCCTGGGGAATGCCGGTAATCGTCGACGCCCACTCAGGGGTCTTCGCGATACCGTCTTTGCCCTGACCGAGAATATAGGCCTTATAGTGGCCATTGGCCGGCGCCCCTTCCGGCAGCGTTTTCTCGTCATAGCCTACGCAGTACTTGTCGAGGAAAGGCTGGTCAACGAGGTTCTCGTTAATCATCACCCACGCCAGCGCGGAGACCAGCGCGGCATCGGTTCCCGGGCGGATAGGGATCCACTCGTCTTCGCGTCCGGCGCCGGTGTCGGTATAGCGTGGATCGATAATAATCAGCCTGGCGTTGGATTTCTCCCGCGCCTGTTCCAGGTAGTAGGTCACCCCGCCGCCGCTCATGCGGGTTTCCCCGGGGTTGTTGCCAAACAGCACCACCAGCTTGCTGTTTTCGATATCCGACGGGCTATTGCCATCGGCCCAGCCGCCGTAGGTGTAGTTCAGTCCCGCGGCAATTTGCGCGGTGGAGTAGTCGCCATAATGGTTGAGATAGCCGCCGCAGCAGTTCATCAGGCGGGCAATCAGGGTTTTCCCCGGTGGCCATGAGCGAGTCAAGGTTCCGCCGAGGGTTCCCGTTCCGTAGTTCAGATAGATGGACTCATTACCGTACTCTTTTATCAGGCGCTGCATATTACTGGCGATAGTATCGAACGCTTCTTCCCAGCTGATTTGCTCGAATTTGCCCTCGCCGCGTTTGCCCACGCGCTTCATCGGATATTTCAGGCGGTCCGGGTTGTAGACGCGTCGACGCATCGAGCGGCCGCGCAGACAGGCGCGAACCTGATGCAGACCGTCGTAGCTATCGTCGCCGGTATTGTCCGTTTCAACATATTTTATCTCACCACCCACCACATGCATCCGCAGCGGGCAGCGGCTGCCGCAGTTCACCGTACAGGCGCTCCAGGTGACCGTTTCGCTGGCGGGGTTGAGGTTGTCTGCGGCTTGGGCAATGCGCGTGAAGGGTAAGGTAAAAGCGCTGCTGGCCATCGCCAGCCCGCCAATCGCCGTGGTTTTCATTAAACCACGCCGGCTCACCTCAGCAGCCAGTAAAGCATCGGAGGTTTTGGTTTTCATAGATACTCGCTTTGGTTGCTCACAATTAACTTAATGCCGTTATATAGTTACATATACAACGAGATTAACCTTTAATAGTTTTTTATCCTGTTTAATCCAAAGGGAGTATCTTCGTAATCGCGAAGGCGATTATTGCCCCGTATCAAGAAGGGGGTAAAAAAAAGCGCCCGCAGGCGCTTTTGAGAAGAGCGTTGAAAAATCAGCCGATAAATTCAAGGCCGCGCATATACGGGCGCAGAACTTCCGGGATCTCGATGCGACCATCCGCCTGCTGATAGTTTTCCATCACCGCGACCAGCGTACGTCCAACCGCCAGGCCAGAACCGTTCAGCGTGTGTACGAGGCGAGTTTTCTTGTCAGATTTGCTGCGGCAGCGTGCCTGCATGCGGCGCGCCTGGAAATCCCAGACGTTGGAGCAGGAAGAGATCTCACGATAGGTATTCTGCGCCGGCACCCACACTTCCAGATCGTAGGTTTTGCATGCGCTGAAGCCCATATCACCCGTGCACAAAGCCACTTTACGATACGGCAGACCCAGCAGCTGCAGCACTTTCTCAGCGTGGCCGGTCATCTCTTCCAGCGCCGCCATGGAATCTTCCGGACGTACAATCTGCACCATCTCGACTTTGTCGAACTGGTGCATACGGATCAGACCGCGGGTATCGCGGCCGTAAGATCCGGCTTCAGAGCGGAAGCACGGCGTATGCGCGGTCATTTTGATCGGCAGATCGTCTTCATCAATGATTTCATCGCGAACCAGGTTGGTCAGCGGAACTTCCGCCGTCGGGATCAGCGCGTAGTTGCTGCTGTCAGCTTCTTCTTCCAGCGGACGGGTATGGAACAGGTCGCCGGCGAATTTCGGCAGCTGACCGGTACCGTACAGCGTGTCCTGGTTAACCAGATACGGAACGTAGTTTTCGCTGTAGCCGTGCTGTTCGGTATGCAGATCCAGCATAAACTGCGCCAGCGCGCGGTGCAGGCGTGCCAGCTGGCCCTTCATGACCACAAAGCGAGAACCTGTCAGCTTCACGGCGGCGGCAAAATCCAGCCCTCCATGCATTTCGCCCAGCGTGACGTGATCGCGAACGTCAAAATCGAACTCGCGCGGTGTTCCCCAGCGGCTGACTTCAACGTTGTCGTTTTCGTCGCGACCGGCCGGAACGTCGTCGTGCGGGATATTAGGGATAGCCAGCGCGATATCGCGGATCTCCGCCAGCAGCGCGTCCAGCTCGGTCTTAGCGGCATCAAGCTGCTCGCCGAGTTTGTTCACTTCCAGGCGTAATGGCTCAATATCTTCCCCGCGCGCTTTCGCCTGGCCAATGGATTTCGATCGGGAGTTGCGCTCCGCCTGCAGGTTTTCAGTTTGAACCTGCAGAACTTTACGACGCTCTTCCAGAGCGCGAAGTTTATCTACATCCAGCTTAAAGCCCCGGCGTGCCAGTTTTTCTGCGACTGCGTCTGGCTCGGTACGCAGCAGATTGGGATCGAGCATGCTTATCCTGTGCTTATCGAATTAATAAAAGAAAAATGGCCGCAGAGCGCGACCACGGAAATAGTGTGACAACCTTACCGCAACGCCTCAATTATCGGTAGCGTTTTATCGGGCTATTTTGATCCTGTTCGGTTAACCAGGCGAGCTTTTCGCCTATTTTGCCCTCCAGCCCCCGGTTTGTCGGCTTATAATAGCGCGTTTGCGCCATTTCCTGCGGGAAGTACTGCTCCCCGGCGGCATAAGCATTCGGTTCATCGTGAGCATAGCGATACTCTTGCCCGTAGCCCATCTCTTTCATCAGCTTCGTTGGGGCATTGCGCAAATGAACCGGGACGTCGTAATCGGGACGTTCACGGGCGTCGGCCATCGCCGCTTTAAACGCGGTGTAAACCGCGTTGCTTTTGGGTGCACAGGCAAGATAGACAATGGCCTGAGCAATTGCCCGTTCGCCTTCCGCCGGTCCGACACGGGTAAAGCAGTCCCATGCGGAGATCGCAACCTGCATCGCGCGCGGATCGGCGTTGCCGACATCTTCCGAGGCAATCGCCAGGCAGCGGCGGGCAACGTAGAGCGGATCGCCGCCGGCGGTAATAATCCGCGCGTACCAGTAGAGGGCGGCGTCCGGGGCGCTGCCGCGAACCGATTTGTGCAGTGCGGAGATTAAATCGTAAAAGCGATCGCCTTTGTTGTCGAAACGCGCGCTGCGCTCACCGGCAATTTCAGTCAGCAGCTCAACTTTCAGCACGCGATTGCCGGAGGCGTCGGCTTCGGCCATATCGGCCATCATTTCCAGCGTATTCAGCGCCCGGCGCGCATCACCGTTGACAAGGTCGGCGATGGCCTTGCGCGTCTCGTCCGGCAGGACGATATTTTGCCCGCCGTAGCCGCGCGTTTTGTCGCTCATCGCCTGGTTGAGCACCTGCTCGATGTCGTCGCTGGTCAGCGACTTCAGCAGATAAACGCGCGCGCGGGATAACAGCGCGGAATTGAGTTCAAAGGAGGGATTTTCCGTCGTCGCGCCGATAAAGGTGATGGTCCCGTCTTCAATATGCGGCAGAAAGGCGTCCTGCTGGCTTTTATTGAAACGGTGCACTTCGTCGACAAACAGGATCGTGCGGCGACCCGCGTTGCGGTTTTGGCGCGCGCGTTCAATGGCCTCGCGGATCTCTTTCACCCCGGAGGTCACCGCTGAGATGCGTTCAACGTCGGCACTGGCGTAGCGCGCTATCACTTCGGCCAGGGTTGTTTTTCCTGTCCCGGGCGGCCCCCAGAGGATCATCGAGTGTAGATGCCCGGCCTCAATCGCCCTCGGTAAGGGTTTACCCGGCGCCAGCAGGTGCTGCTGGCCAATGTACTGCGCTAAATTTTCTGGCCGCATACGGGCGGCCAGAGGTTGAAACGCGTTGTCGGAAAAATCGAGCGACAGGTTGCTCACGTTCGCCTCTATTTACGTTGATCGTCCACCGTAACCCCTTGCGGCGGCGTAAAGGTGAACTTAGATGCATCCACGGCACCATTTTGTTGCGATTTCAGCTGATAGCTGCTGCGTTGATCGTCCTGTTCCACGGCGCTGAACTGATGAATCGTACCGTCGCGACCCACGTTGATGGTGAACTGCTTCAGATTACCGCTGCCGTTTTTCGGCGTCAGAACAAAATCGTCACCGTTCTGCTTAATGTTGTAGTTCTGCCAGTCGCTGGCCTGATTGCGGGCAATCAGCATAAACGGCGTGTTGCTGGTCGCATCTTTCAGCCAGGTAGCGGTAGCCTGCTCAACAAACGGGTTGTAAAACCACAGCGTTTTGCCGTCGGAAACCAGCACGCTTTCATCCGGCTGGGTCATATGCCAGTTGAACAGATTAGGCCGCTTGACCCACAGGTCCCCCTGCCCGTCCTGCACGGCATTACCGCTGCCGTCTGTGACCTTCTGCGTAAAGCTGGAGTGAAAGCTGCTCACTTTATCAAGGCGGCTTTTTAAATCGCTGGCGGCATCCGCCCATACCTGACTGACGGCAAAACTGGACAGTAATGCACAGGTGATTGCGAGTTTTTTCATTGTTATTCCTTAATGTGCGTCACTCCCGACGCGGGAGCCTGGTCTGCTGCTAATGTAGAACGGCCAATGACCGTAAAACAGCAGAACAGGCTGATTTTCACTTATTTACCCAACTTTGCGGTTACTCAAAAGGCGGCGGAGCCAGCACTTCACGGTTACCGTTATGCCCCTGCTCGCTCACGATCCCCTGAGCTTCCATTTGCTCAATGATACGCGCGGCGCGGTTATAGCCAATGCGGAACTGACGCTGTACCCCGGATATGGAGGCTTTGCGTTTTTCCGTCACAAAGTTGACGGCCTGATCGAACAGCGGATCGAGCTCTTCACCCCCCTCGTAGCCACCGCCGCCGCCTTCGCTTTCGCTATCGGAGGTGATGCCATCGACATACTGCGGACGCCCGCGCGCCTTCCAGTCCTGAACGACGGCGTGAACTTCCTCATCGCGTACAAAAGCGCCGTGGACGCGCACAGGGATCGTCGAGTTCGGCGCGGAGTAGAGCATATCGCCCATTCCCAGCAGAGATTCCGCACCGCCCTGGTCAAGGATAGTGCGCGAGTCAATTTTACTCGATACGGTAAAGGCGATACGCGTCGGGATGTTGGCTTTAATCAGGCCGGTGATAACGTCAACCGACGGTCGCTGGGTCGCCAGCACCAGGTGGATCCCCGCGGCGCGCGCTTTCTGCGCCAGGCGCGCAATCAGCTCTTCCACTTTCTTGCCGACGGTCATCATCAGGTCGGCAAACTCGTCGACCAGCACAACGATATAAGGCTCTTTTTTCAGTACCGGGTGCGTCGCATCCATGCTGTCGCCAGGCTTCCAGTAAGGATCCGGAATGGGCCGTCCCATACGTGCGGCTTCAGCAATCTTCTCGTTATAACCCGCGAGATTACGTACGCCCAGAGCAGACATCAGTTTATACCGGCGCTCCATCTCGTTAACGCTCCAGCGCAAAGCATTGGCCGCGTCTTTCATATCCGTCACGACTTCCGTTAACAGATGCGGTATTCCCTCATAGACCGACAGCTCGAGCATTTTCGGGTCAATCATGATGAATTTCACGTCTTCCGGCTGCGCTTTATAGAGCATGCTGAGGATCATGGCGTTGACCCCAACGGATTTACCGGAACCGGTGGTACCCGCCACCAGCAGGTGCGGCATCTTCGCCAGATCGGCGGTGACAGGTTCGCCCGCAATGTCTTTTCCGAGGACCACCGTGAGCGGTGAAGGATTATCGCGGAATTTCGCATTATCCAGCACTTCGCGCAGGTAAACGGTCTGGCGCTTTTTGTTAGGCAGCTCCAGGCCAACGTAGGGTTTACCCGGGATCACTTCCACCACGCGAACCGCCGCAGTGGACAGAGAACGGGCCAGATCGCGCGACAGGTTGGAAATGCGCGCCGCTTTCACGCCCGGCGCCAGATTAAGCTCAAAGCGGGTAATGACCGGGCCAGGTGAGTAGTTCACCACATCGGCTTTAATGCGGAAATCGGCCAGACGAGCTTCAACCAGACGCGCCATTTGCTCAAGCGCAAAGGTATCGATCGGCTCAACTTCAGCCGGTGGCGGCGTGAGCAGGTCAAGCGAGGGCAGCAGCGTTGTCGGCTTCTGTAACGGGCGACTGTCGCCATTGCGCATCAACAGCGGGTGAATGAGACTTTCCTGCGGCTGCGGGATCGGCTGCTGCGGAGCCTGCTGTTGCGGATAGCTGCCAGGAGCCTGCTGCGGTATCGGCTGATGGTGAACCGGCTGCTGCGCGGGTTGATAAGCCTGCTGCTGCGCATGTTGCGGCGGCTGAGGCATCTGCTGGTGCGGCATCGGCTGCTGTACGGGCTGCGAATGCTGGGCCGGCTGCTGATACTGCGGGGCAGGCTGCTGTACTTCTGGCAACGGCGTGAAGACAGGCTCGCTCGGCGTATCATCAACTAACGTTTTCATTGGTGAGAGTTCATAATCCGCCGCAGAGAACGGATGCGATCCCAGCGGCTGCTCGCTGGCGTAGCGCTGCTGCTGGGAAGCGGCAAACTGACGGGCAAGTTCGGCTTCAGCGGCAGAATCCTCGTCTCCATCATCCTCTTGCGCAGCGTAGCTATCTCCATAGCGCTGATTTTGCGCAGCCGCGAACTGACGCGCCAGCTCACCCTGCTCAAGCTCTGCTACTTCCTCGTCCGTCAGCGCATCGTCATCATAGTGCTGATGCTCTGCCTGACGCGCACGTTCTTCAGCCAACCGCTGCGAAGGCAGCTTAATGCCATAGGAAGCCAGCTCACGGCGCGTGGGTACACGAACGCGGTTTGGACGCGGCAATTTCGGGCCTATGCCCTCTTTTACCTGCGCACGCGGGCCGCCCGACGCCGGGCTAAATAGCGGCGCGGCGCTGGATGCGGCAGATGCGACGGAGGCCGCCGCGGCGCTAGCAGAGGCCGCCCCAGTGGCCTGATGGACGCCAGCCGCCAGCGCGCTCACCGCGGCAACATCAGCCGCCGGAGCAGGCGGAGGCGAGATCGGTTTTGTCGCAACCGGACTGACCGGCTCCGGAATCGGCTGATACCATGCGGCAAGCTGCTCGCGTTCACGCGCGCGTTTCTCTTCCACTTCTTCGAAATAGTACATCGGCGGACGCTGAGGCTTCACCTCCTCTTGCGGAGACTCAGGCACAACGGAGGCGGCGTAAGGCTCAGGCTGCTGTACCGGGGCCTGTTCCGGCTGGTACGCGTGCTGCGGCTGGTAAGCCGGTTCCGGCTGGTACGCTGGCTGCTGTACCGGGGCCTGTTCCGGCTGGTACGCATGCTGCGGCTGGTAAGCCGGTTCCGGCTGATATGCTGGCTGCTGTACCGGGGCCTGTTCCGGCTGATATGCTGGCTGCTGTACCGGGGCCTGTTCCGGCTGATATCCGTGCTGCGGCTGGTAAGCCGGTGCTGGCTGATACGCTGGCTGCTGTACCGGGGCCTGTTCCGGCTGATACCCGTGCTGCGGCTGATATGCCGGTTCCGGCTGATAGGCTGGCTGCTGTACCGGAGCCTGTTCCGGCTGATACCCGTGCTGCGGCTGATAAGCCGGTTCAGACTGATATGCTGGCTGCTGTACCTGCGCCTGTTCCGGATGATAGACCGGCTGAGCCTCATACCCTGGCAGCGGTTCAGACCATGCCTGCGGCGCAGCGGTATCCTGCGCGGCCAAAGCCACCGGATCGGCAATGCTATGACCGTTCAACAGAGGATCGTAAGGATCAAAATCGCCGGGACGTGCAGCACTGACGCCGGAGAACAGAACATCATCAGCATTTGCCGGACGCGCTGCGCTGGAGCCAGAAAAAAGAACATCGTCAGCGGCAACAGGCGCACCGCCGGCGCTGTACTGAACCTCGTCTTCGGCGTCATCCATCCGTTTACCCGAGAACAGCGCCGCATCGGTCTTACGCCCCATCGGATTAGAGAACTTCTCAGCCAGACGCTGGCGGCGAGCTAAGGCGCTGCGTAAAATTCGCGCGCGTCGAGAACCCTGCGGCTTCGCGGGTTCATCATCTTCATATTCTTCTTCATCATCTTCATATTCCCCTTCATCAACCCAGGTATCGTCACGACGGGTACGGTTGCTGGCAAACGTGAGAATAGAAAGAATCGCACCGCCGAGTTTTTCAGCGATGCTAACCCAGGACCAGCCGGTAAATAGCGTCAGTCCTGCCGCCCAGATGCAGAGCAGCGCGATTGTGCCGCCGCTGCTGTGCAGCAGCGGTTGCAGGGTAGTGCTCAACAGGCTGCCGATCACGCCGCCGGAGGCGAAATACCAGATATCATCAGCGTTGATTGCCGCCAGACCGCAGGAAGTGAGGATCAGCGCCAGCGCGCCAATTAAACGCAGCGAGACGGCGAAATAGTCGATGTACTCGTCGTTTTCTTGATGACGCCAGGCAAACCAGCAGCCGCCGATAATGATGACCGGAATGGTATAGGCCATTACGCCAAAAATAAAAAATAGCGTATCGGCAAGCCAGGCTCCCGGCGTCCCGCCTATGTTGTGAATAGGCTCATGCCACGCCGTTTGCGACCAGCTAGGATCCGAGGGATTAAAGCTGAGTAAGGCCGCCATCAACCAGATGGCAAAAAGGGAGCAAAGAATGAGTAACGCCTCAAGGAGCCGGCGTCCGCTACTCAGCTTTGTGAATTTGACTTCTTTGTCTTCAGTGTATTCCTGGCTCAAGAAAGGCTCTCCAGGTATCAGGCTGTTTCCTGCCTTCGGCTAAAACGGACAACAGTGCCGGGTCTCCCCGGCACTGTTGCTGTATGGATTAACAGGAGTGTAATCAAACTACATCGATTTTGCACCTGTTCCGTGTTAGCGCGTCTTGATTACCAGACGATTACTCTGCTTGACTTCTTCCATTACCACATAGGTACGGGTGTCATTTACGCCCGGCAGGCGCAGCAAGGTCTCGCCCAGTAATTTACGATACGCTGACATATCCGGTACGCGGGTTTTCAACAGGTAGTCAAAATCCCCGGAAACCAGATGACACTCTTGAATTTCTTCAAGTTTTTGCACAGCGGAGTTAAATTGCTCAAACACATCCGGCGCGCCACGATTCAGAGTAATCTCAACAAATACCAGAAGTGATGCATCCAGATAGTGCGGGTTGAGCAGCGCTGTATAGCCCTGAATAAAACCCTGTCTTTCCAGTCGACGCACGCGCTCAAGGCAAGGCGTCGGAGAAAGTCCCACCCGTTTAGAAAGCTCGACGTTGGAAATACGCCCGTCTTTTTGCAATTCATTCAATATATTACGATCAATGCGGTCGAGATCTTTGCCAGGGCGCTTCTTGCTATCTACCATTATTATTGTCTCTCTGTATTCCTTCCCTACTCCTGTTCCGACTCTGAGCCTTCACTGCCAGAGTCCATCCTGTTATCACCCGTACGACGTTGGGTAACCCAGGGGTACGTGAGAAGCCCGTTGCCTGACGGCAGTCACCGACATCACGCATGGCGTCTGTCCACACCATGCGTAGATTTCGCTAACCCGGATAAAAATGGCATTTGCGTGCATGAAAATTCGCCACACGCGAAACACTGCTTTTCTTCTTCCATGAATGTTTTCGCAAAAGCACAGGGGATTGTCAAAGCAAAACATCGATTTTTAGTACAAGATGCCAGATATTCATTATCCTCCCCGGTTGATTCTCATGTTTTCCTCTTATAATTGTCTCGCTAACAGTAGAATTAGTTATATTCTTCGTTCGTTAAATCGCCGATTAATCGGCAGCTTCTATTGCACATATCGTTAACAAAACCGCCGCGCTCTTTTTTTACGTCCACAAATTCCCTACAATCCAGCTCATGTATGCCAATAAATTATGAGGATCTCATGGGCACGGCCAAACACAGTAAACTGCTTATTCTTGGTTCTGGACCTGCGGGATACACCGCTGCGGTCTACGCAGCGCGCGCAAATCTGCAGCCGGTACTGATTACCGGAATGGAAAAAGGCGGTCAGTTGACCACCACCACTGAAGTGGAAAACTGGCCAGGCGATCCTAACGATCTGACCGGACCGCTGCTGATGGAGCGCATGCATGAACATGCCACCAAATTTGAAACCGAAATTATTTTCGATCATATCAACAGCGTCGACCTGCAAAACCGTCCGTTCCGTCTGGTCGGCGACAGCGGCGAATACACCTGCGATGCCCTGATTATTGCCACCGGCGCTTCAGCACGCTATCTGGGTCTTCCCTCGGAAGAAGCGTTTAAGGGCCGCGGCGTGTCTGCCTGCGCGACCTGCGACGGTTTCTTCTATCGTAACCAGAAGGTTGCCGTCATCGGCGGCGGCAATACGGCCGTCGAAGAGGCGCTGTACCTGTCTAACATCGCTTCCGAAGTGCATTTGATCCACCGTCGTGACGGCTTCCGCGCGGAAAAAATCCTTATCAAACGCCTGATGGACAAAGTGGAGAGCGGCAATATCGTGCTGCACACCCACCGTACGCTGGAAGAAGTGACCGGCGACCAGATGGGCGTAAGCGGCTTGCGTCTGCGCGATACCCAGAATGCGGATAACGTTGAATCCCTCGAGGTTGCGGGGCTGTTCGTGGCTATCGGCCACAGCCCGAACACGGCAATTTTCGCCGGTCAGCTGGAGCTGGAAAACGGCTACATTAAAGTCCAGTCCGGCATCCACGGCAACGCTACCCAGACCAGCATCCCGGGCGTCTTCGCCGCCGGCGACGTGATGGATCATATCTACCGTCAGGCGATTACTTCTGCGGGTACCGGCTGCATGGCAGCGCTGGACGCGGAGCGCTATCTGGATGGTTTAGCCGACGCTTGCAAATAATCTTTACAAGTCAGTAACAAAGGTAAAGAAGGCGACGAAAAGTCGCCTTTATTTTTGCCTCGTTGTAACATTGCCGTGCCCAAAAAACTCATAACTACACCTGCTAAGCGCGCAATGAATAAAACCCGTCAACAAGAGTTAACCCGTTGGTTAAAAGATCAAAGCATTATCTCCCGTCGCTGGTTGATGATTTCCCGCGTATTGGGCGTCGTTAGCGGCCTGTTGATCGTCGCCCAGGCCTGGTTCCTGGCGAGGATCCTCCATCGAATGATTATGGAAAATATCCCCGCAACGGCGCTGCTGCTGCCCTTTACGTTACTGGTGCTGGTCTTTGTGCTGCGCGCCTGGGTGGTCTGGCTGCGTGAAAGAGTGGGGTTTCAGGCAGGTCAACATATCCGACTGGAGATCCGCCGTCAGGTTCTGGATCGCTTACAGCAGGCGGGGCCGGCGTGGATACAGGGCAAACCCGCCGGTAGCTGGGCCACGCTGATCCTTGAGCAGATCGACGATATGCATGATTACTATGCTCGCTATTTGCCGCAGATGACGCTGGCGGCCTCTATCCCTTTGCTGATTGTCATCACTATTTTCCCGGTCAACTGGGCTGCAGCGCTTATTCTGCTGGGCACCGCCCCGCTTATTCCGCTGTTTATGGCGCTGGTGGGGATGGGCGCGGCCGATGCCAACCGACGCAACTTTCTCGCTCTGGCGCGTTTAAGCGGCCATTTTCTCGATCGCCTGCGCGGTATGGAAACGCTGCGTATTTTTCATCGCGGCGAAGCGGAGACGGATAACATACGCGAGGCCTCGCAGGATTTCCGCCAGCGAACAATGGAAGTACTGCGCCTGGCGTTTCTCTCCTCCGGAGTCCTGGAGTTTTTCACCTCGCTGTCGATTGCGCTGGTCGCCGTTTACTTTGGTTTTTCCTATCTGGGAGAGCTCAACTTTGGCCATTACGGTGCCGGGGTGACGTTGATGTCCGGTTTCCTCGCCCTGATTCTGGCTCCTGAGTTTTTCCAGCCACTGCGCGATTTAGGCACCTTTTATCATGCGAAAGCGCAGGCGATTGGCGCCGCCGATAGCCTGAAGACCTTTATGGAAACGCCGCTGGCGCAGGCAGAGCGTGGGGAAAAGGCATTAAAAGATGATGAAACGGTAAGCCTTGAAGCTCGCGACCTGCTGATTAAGTCTCCCGAAGGGAAAGTGCTGGCCGGGCCGCTGAATTTTTCCCTGCGCGCCGGTGAACGCGTGGTGCTGGTTGGGCAAAGCGGCTCGGGCAAAAGCTCGCTACTGAATACGTTAACGGGTTTTCTTCCCTATGACGGCTCGCTCAAGGTCAATGGCGTCGAGTTAAAGAGTCTGGATGCCGACCGCTGGCGTCGTCTCCTGAGCTGGGTCGGGCAAAATCCGCAGCTGCCCGCGGCGACGCTGCGCGAAAACGTCCTGCTCTCCTGCCCTGAAGCCACCGAAGCGCAGCTGCAGCTTGCGCTGGATAAAGCCTGGGTTAGCGAGTTCGTCTCTCTTCTGCCGCAGGGTATTAATACGCCTGTTGGCGATCAGGCCGGCCGGCTGTCGGTCGGGCAGGCTCAGCGCGTCGCCGTCGCACGCGCGCTGCTGGTGCCCTGTCGTCTGCTGCTGCTTGATGAGCCTGCCGCCAGCCTTGACGCACATAGCGAACAGCGCGTGATGCAGGCGCTGACCAATGCATCAACGCAGCAAACCACGCTAATGGTTACCCATCAGTTGGAAGGACTGGCGAACTGGGACGCGATCTGGGTTATGCAGGATGGTCGAGTTGTTGAGCAAGGCAGCTATTCGCAGCTGGCGGCCGCTGGCGGCCCCTTCGCGACCCTACTCGCCCATCGTCAGGAGGAGATTTAAATGCGCGCATTATGGCCTTACCTGGCGCTGTACAAACGACACAAATGGCTGTTGGTGCTCGGTATCGTGCTGGCGATCGTGACGCTGCTGGCCAGCATTGGCTTATTAACGCTATCCGGCTGGTTCCTGTCGGCATCAGCCGTCGTTGGCGTGGCGGGCATCTACAGCTTTAACTATATGCTGCCAGCCGCGGGCGTGCGCGGCGCGGCGATTATTCGCACCGCGGGCCGCTACTTTGAGCGTCTGGTCAGCCATGACGCCACCTTCCGCGTTCTGCAGCACCTGCGGGTCTTTACCTTCAGTAAGCTGCTGCCGCTCTCCCCCGCCGGGCTGGCGCGTTTTCGTCAGGGCGAACTGCTTAACCGGGTGGTTGCAGATGTCGATACCCTGGATCATCTCTATTTGCGCGTCATATCACCGCTGGTAGGCGCGCTGGTGGTGATCCTGGTCGTCACCGTAGGGTTGAGCGTACTGGACGTCACTCTGGCCCTGACCCTCGGTGGTATTATGCTGCTCACCCTGCTGGTGATGCCGCCGCTGTTCTATCGCGCAGGTAAACCCGCAGGTGAAAGCATAACCCGGCTTCGCGGGCAATATCGCCAGCATCTGACCTCATGGCTCCAGGGACAGGCGGAACTCATGCTGTTCAACGCCAGCGACCGCTACCGGCAGCAAATGGAAAAAACAGAAGCGCGCTGGCTGGATGCGCAGCGTCGCCAGGCTGAGCTGACCGCGCTCTCCCAGGCTCTGATGCTGCTGATTGGCGGTATTGCGGTTATTGCTATGCTGTGGCTCGCCTCCGCGGGCGTTGGCGGCGATACTCAGCCGGGGGCGCTGATTGCGCTGTTTGTCTTCTGCGCGCTGGCGGCGTTTGAAGCATTGGCGCCGGTAACCGGTGCATTTCAGCATTTGGGACAGGTGATCGCCTCCGCAAAGCGCATCACGCAAATTACCGAGCAAGAGCCGGAAGTGGCCTTCCCTCAGGGCGAAGGCCAGACGCTGGATCGCGTCTCGTTACGTTTACATCAGGTCACCTTCAGCTATCCGCAGCAGCCCTCCCCCGCGCTGGATAAAGTGTCATTGCAGATCGAGGCCGGAGAGCATATCGCCATCCTCGGACGAACAGGCTGCGGTAAATCGACCCTGCTGCAGCTGCTGACCCGTGCCTGGGATCCGGCTGAAGGGGAAATCTTACTCAACAATCAGCCGCTGGGGCAGTTTAATGAGGCGACGCTGCGCCGGGCGATGAGCGTCGTGCCGCAGCGTGTGCATCTGTTCAGCGCTACGCTGCGCGACAACCTGCTGCTGGCTTCTCCCGGTGCCAGCGATGCCCGGCTTGCCCAAACGCTTGAACGCGTCGGCTTAGCGAAATTACTGGAAGATAGCGGTCTGAACAGCTGGCTGGGTGAAGGCGGTCGTCAGCTTTCCGGCGGCGAGCTGCGCAGGCTGGCTATCGCCCGCGCCCTGCTTCACGATGCGCCGCTCATGCTGCTTGATGAACCTACTGAAGGCCTCGATGCGACGACCGAAAGTCAAATCCTTGATTTACTGGCGGAAGTGATGCGTGAAAAAACCGTGTTAATGGTAACCCATCGTCTGCGCGGACTGGCGCGTTTTAATCAGATAATAGTCATGGACAACGGGAAGATTATTGAGCAAGGTAGTCACGCAGAACTGCTGGCTGAACAGGGGCGTTACTACCAGTTTAAGCAGCGCCTGTAGGCTACTATTGAATCATTGCCTGATGCGTTGAGGTAAAAATGCGGCTGGTTCAGCTCTCTCATCATTCCATCGCCTTCCCCTCCCCGGAAGGCGCTTTACGCGAACCTAATGGCCTGTTAGCGCTGGGCGGCGATCTTAGCCCGGCGCGTTTACTGATGGCCTATCAGCGCGGTATTTTTCCGTGGTTTTCGCCCGGCGACCCTATTTTGTGGTGGTCCCCCGATCCGCGAGCGGTGCTGTGGCCAGAGAAATTTCATCTCAGCCGCAGCATGAAGCGTTTCCATCAGCGCTCGCCTTATCGCGTCACGCTGAATCACGCCTTTGGTCAGGTTATCGAGGGCTGCGCCGACCACCGCGATGAGGGAACATGGATAACGCCAGGGATCGTTCAGGCGTACCACCAGTTGCATGAGCTGGGACATGCTCATTCTGTTGAAGTATGGCAGGGAAAGGAATTAGTCGGCGGGATGTACGGCGTCGCGCAGGGCGCGCTATTTTGCGGAGAGTCGATGTTCAGCCGTGCCGAAAACGCCTCTAAAACCGCGCTGCTGGTCTTTAGCCAGATATTTTCGCAGGATGGCGGAAAATTAATCGATTGTCAGGTGCTGAATAAGCATACGGCGTCGCTGGGCGCAGTGGAAATTCCCCGCCGCGATTACCTCGACTATCTTTCCGTGCTGCGGACGTATCGTCTGCCGGAGCGATTCTGGGTACCAAGGGTGCTATTTGCAGGAGAAGCATAAATGTTTTCAGCACATTTTTTGTTGGGATGTTATAATTGCGCGGTAGAGTAGCTTCTGCCCGTTGCCCCGCCGCCGTTTGGGAATAATAAGAGTCAGATAACACCCATTGTTCTGTCACTCCCCCTTTACGTTTGCGCCTGTCACCCGGTTTATCCGCGTGAATTACGGGTAATGCGCCAAAACTACTTCGGCGATTTGACGTAAAACTTTACATACTTGCTGAACTTCGGCATTATCTTGCCGGTTCAAAACTACGGTAGTGATACCCCAGAGGACTAGATGGCCAAAGAAGACAATATTGAAATGCAGGGCACCGTACTTGATACGCTGCCTAACACTATGTTCCGCGTAGAACTGGAAAACGGTCACGTGGTAACTGCGCATATTTCCGGTAAAATGCGTAAAAACTACATCCGCATTCTGACGGGCGACAAAGTGACTGTTGAGCTGACCCCGTACGACCTGAGCAAAGGCCGCATTGTCTTCCGTAGTCGCTGATCGTTTTCGCGCTTAGCGCGCCAGATGCTGAAGGCCGGGATAATTCCCGGTCTTTTCATTTCTGCGTCATTTACAACTTAAAGCGCGCAGATAAAAAAACCGGCCCTGAGGCCGGTTTTGTCACTGAGTACCGAAACTTAGTGCGCCGCTTCCGGTTTGTGCTTCTGCGCACTCTGGAAGTCGTAGGTCAGCGCATTTTTCTCTTTATCCAGTTCAACGGTCACCTGTCCGCCGTCAACCAGTGAGCCAAACAGCAGCTCGTTGGCCAGCGGTTTTTTCAGGTTGTCCTGAATCACCCGCGCCATTGGACGCGCGCCCATGGCCCGGTCGTAGCCTTTCTCGGCCAGCCAATCGCGGGCTTCCTGGCTGACTTCCAAAGAGACGCCTTTCTGATCCAACTGAACCTGCAGCTCGACGATAAATTTATCCACCACCTGATGGATAACCGTCGTAGACAGATGATCGAACCAGATAATGTTGTCGAGACGGTTACGGAATTCCGGCGTAAAGATCTTTTTGATCTCATCCATCGCATCCGGACTGTTGTCCTGATGAATAAGGCCAATGGATTTACGCTCGGTTTCACGCACCCCGGCGTTGGTGGTCATCACCAGCACCACGTTGCGGAAATCCGCTTTGCGGCCGTTGTTATCGGTCAGCGTCCCGTTATCCATCACCTGCAGCAGCAGGTTAAAGACGTCCGGATGCGCTTTTTCAATTTCATCCAGCAGCAGCACCGCGTGCGGATGCTTAATAACCGCATCGGTCAGCAGCCCGCCCTGATCGAAACCGACGTAGCCCGGAGGCGCACCGATTAAGCGGCTGACGGTATGACGTTCCATATATTCGGACATATCAAAACGCAGCAGCTCAATGCCCAGCGACTTCGCCAGCTGTACGGTAACCTCGGTTTTACCGACCCCGGTAGGCCCGGCGAACAGGAAAGAGCCGACGGGTTTGTGCTCATGGCCAAGCCCGGCGCGCGCCATCTTGATCGCTTCGGTTAAGGCCTCAATCGCCTTATCCTGGCCAAAGACCAGCATTTTCAGGCGATCGCCGAGGTTTTTCAGCGTATCGCGATCGCTGCGGGAAACGCTCTTCTCAGGTATACGCGCAATCCGCGCCACCACGGACTCAATATCCGCCACGTTAACCGTTTTCTTACGTTTGCTCACCGGCATCAAGCGCGCGCGCGCCCCGGCTTCATCAATCACGTCAATCGCCTTATCCGGCAGATGACGATCGTTAATGTACTTCACCGCCAGCTCTACCGCCGCACGTACCGCTTTCGCGGTGTAACGGACGTCGTGGTGCGCTTCATACTTCGGCTTCAGGCCGTTAATAATCTGCACCGTCTCTTCCACGGAAGGTTCGGTGATATCAATTTTCTGGAAACGCCGCGCCAGAGCACGATCTTTTTCAAAGATGTTGCTGAACTCCTGATAGGTCGTCGAGCCAATGACCCGAATCTTTCCGCTGGAAAGGAGCGGTTTAATCAGGTTAGCGGCATCGACCTGCCCGCCGGAAGCCGCCCCCGCACCGATAATGGTGTGGATCTCATCGATGAACAGAATGCTGTTGGTGTCCTGCTCCAGCTGCTTAAGCAGCGCCTTAAAGCGTTTTTCAAAGTCGCCGCGGTATTTGGTACCTGCCAGCAGCGAGCCAATATCCAGTGAATAGATAGTGCAATCGGCCATCACTTCCGGCACGTCGCCCTGAACGATACGCCAGGCAAGACCTTCAGCAATAGCGGTTTTACCAACGCCGGATTCCCCCACCAGCAGCGGGTTGTTCTTGCGGCGGCGGCACAGAACCTGAATAGCACGTTCCAGCTCTTTCTCGCGGCCGATCAGCGGATCGATACCGCCTACGCGGGCAAGCTGGTTGAGGTTGGTGGTGAAGTTTTCCATACGATCCTCCCCGCCTGCTTGCTCTTCGCTGCTGCCAGGCTGACTTCCGCTGTTATCGGAAGACTGGCTCGGCTCGTCTTTACGCGTACCGTGAGAGATAAAATTCACCACATCAAGTCGGCTGACTTCATGTTTACGCAGCAGGTATGCCGCCTGAGATTCCTGTTCGCTAAAAATCGCGACCAGAACGTTGGCGCCGGTCACTTCGCTGCGGCCGGAAGACTGGACGTGGAAAACAGCACGTTGCAGCACGCGCTGGAAGCTCAGCGTCGGCTGAGTGTCGCGCTCTTCTTCCGTTGCAGGCAGTACGGGTGTGGTCTGTTCGATGAAGGCTTCAAGCTCCTGACGCAGCGCGACCAGGTCCACTGAACACGCTTCAAGCGCTTCGCGGGCCGAAGGGTTGCTAAGCAGCGCCAGCAACAAGTGCTCGACGGTCATGAACTCATGACGGTGCTCGCGCGCTCTGGCGAAAGCCATGTTTAAACTGAGTTCCAGTTCTTGATTGAGCATAGGCACCTCCCCCAAGTTTATTGCCTGCATTCAGGCTTTTTCTAGCGTACACAACAACGGATGTTCGTTCTCCCTCGCATACTGGTTCACCATCGATACTTTGGTTTCTGCGACTTCTGCGGTAAACACCCCGCAAATCGCTTTACCTTGATAGTGAACCGTCAGCATCAGTTGCGTTGCACGTTCAACATCATAAGAAAAGAATTTTTGTAACACGTCAATAACAAACTCCATTGGAGTGTAGTCATCATTGACTAATATCACTTTATACATAGATGGCGGTTTAAGCGCATCTTTAACTTCGTCCTCAATTAGCTGATCGAAGTCCAACCAGTCTCTCTTACTCATCGTCAGTGTTCATCATCGGTTGCTGTTGCCAACAGGCGGTGGCCTGTCGATGACCAGAGGCTATGCACATCACAAATCTACAATAGATCATAGATAATTATCATCTATTACTTCCATCCGCGACGTCTGTCACATTCCCCGGCAATAGCGTTAACTGCTTCAAATTTTGACGCATTTTTCACCGTCCCCTGGCGTCAATCGCTTGACGCATTTCCTGATTTCTCTAAATTGTAGTGGCGAGAGTTGGCGAGCAAATGAACAACTCGTCACTCCACTACCGGTTCATTCCATCTTACTTATAAGATTTACGAAGGATGTCGAAGTATGGAAATGGGTACTGTTAAGTGGTTCAACAATGCCAAAGGGTTCGGTTTTATCTGCCCTGAGGGCGGCGGCGAAGACATTTTCGCCCATTACTCGACCATCCAGATGGATGGTTACAGAACGCTAAAAGCCGGACAAGCGGTTCGGTTTGATGTTCACCAGGGGCCAAAAGGTAACCACGCCAGCGTGATTGTCCCTGTTGAAGCTGAAGAAACAGAAACAGCCGCATAACTCTTTTGCTTCATTGTGTACATCCCGCCAGCAAAATGCCAGTCCTTCTGACTGGCATTTTTTTATCGCTACTCGCGCGCCAGGGCGTCGACGGGGTCCAGACGAGCCGCATTGCGCGCCGGTAGCCAGCCAAACAGCACCCCGGTCAGCGTGGAGCATAAAAACGCGGTCAATAGCGCCAACGGTGAAAAACCAATCTCCCAGCCGGGTAAAAACAGCTGTAATACAAAGGCAATCAGCAGCGAAAGCGTGACGCCCAGCGCCCCGCCGACCAGGCAAACCAGCACCGCCTCGATCAAAAACTGCTGTAAGACATCGCTGGCCCGCGCCCCGACCGCCATACGGATACCGATCTCCCGCGTGCGTTCGGTGACGGAGACCAGCATAATATTCATCACGCCAATCCCGCCGACCACCAGCGCAATCACCGCCACCAGCGTCAGAAACAGCTGTAATGTATGTGTGGTCCGTTCCGCCGTTTTCAAGATGCTGTCCATATTCCAGGTGAAAACATCCTTCTTACCGTGACGCAGTTCCAGGAGACGCAACAGTTGCTGCTCGGCAACCGCGCTGTCGTAGCCTTCATTGACGCGCACGGTGATGGAATTCAGCCACGACTGCCCCATCACCCGGCCAGCCATCGTGGTATAGGGTAACCAGACGCGCAGAATTTTGCTGCTGCCGAACATTGACTGTTTTTCATCCGCCACGCCGATCACCGTCGCGGGCATATTGCCGACCAGAATCACCTCGCCGACGACCCGCGCTTTGTGCGGAAATAGCTGTCGGCGCGCGTTGCTGTCGAGCACCACCACCTGCGCGCGGCTATTTAGCTGAAGCTCGTTAAAGGTATTGCCTTCGCTAAAGGTCATGCCGTAGACGTTAAAGTACTGCGCCCCCACGCCCTCGGCGCTGGCGGCAACGTCGATGTTATCCGCCCGCAGGCGCAGGCTTTTTGATACCGCCGGGGTCGCCGAGCTCACCCACGGCTGTTTCTGAATAGCTAACAGATCGTCGTACTTGAGCGATTGCTGATAGCGGGGATCGTCATCGCCGAAATCCTTGCCGGGATATACATCAATGGTATTGGTGCCGATGGCGCGGATATCGGCCAGCACCATCTGCTTCGCGGCATCGCCCACCACCACAATCGACACCACAGATGCGATGCCGATAATAATCCCGAGCATCGTCAGCAGCGTACGCATTTTATTCGCCGCCATCGCGCGCCAGGCCATGATCAGCGCTTCGCGAAAGCCGCTGCTGAACTGACGCCACGCCGACGGTTCGGCCGCCGTGCGCTGGCGCAGTACGCCGCCTTGCGCCGGACTCAGCGCGGGCGGATTACGCACGATTTCACCGTCGTGGATCTCAATCACCCGCTCCGCCTGAGCCGCCACCTGCGGGTCATGGGTGACGATAATCACCGTATGCCCCTGCGCTTTTAGCTGGTGAAGGATCCCCATGACCTCTTCGCCGGAGCGGCTGTCCAGCGCACCGGTTGGCTCATCCGCCAGAATCACTTCCCCGCCGTTCATCAGGGCGCGGGCGATACTCACCCGCTGCTGCTGGCCGCCGGAGAGTTGCGAAGGCTGATATTCAGCTCTGTCGCCCAGCCCCAGCCGAACCAGCAGCTCATGGGCCCGGGCCAGGCGCGCTTTGCGCTCGGCGCCGGCATAAACCGCAGGAACTTCGACGTTCTGCGCCGCGGTGAGATGCGATAACAGGTGATAGCGCTGAAAAATAAAACCGAAATGTTCCCGCCGCAGGCGCGCCAGCTCGTCGCCGTTGAGACGTGCTACGTCGGTTCCGGCAACCCGATAGGTGCCGCTGGTGGGTTTATCCAGACAGCCGAGAATATTCATCAGCGTGGATTTCCCGGAGCCGGACGCGCCGACGATTGCCACCATCTCACCGGCGGCAATGTTCAACGTAATGCCTTTCAGCACCTCAATGTTGCCATCACCGGAGGGGTAGCTGCGGCGAATATCACGCAGTTCCAGTAACGCCGTCATTTCGCCGCTCCGGCCGCACCTTCGCCGATAATGACTTCATCCCCCTCGTCTAGCCCTTTCACCACCGCCACATCGGTGTCGTTACGCGCGCCGATAACAATTTCACGCTCTTTAACTTCACCGGTACGCAGCAGACGCACGTGATAGCGGTTATCGCCGATGGCCTCACCTAGCGCGCTCAGCGGGATGGTGATAACATTTTTCACTTCTGAGAGCTGAATATGCACCTGGGCGGTCATCTCCAGGCGCAGGATGCCCTGCGGGTTCGGCACTTCAAAACGGGCGTAGTAGAAAATAGCGTCGTTGACCTTTTCGGGCGTCGGGAGAATATCCTTCAGCGTCCCTTCATAGCGCGTCAACGGATCGCCCAGTACGGTAAACCAGGCCTTTTGCCCTGGCTTAAGATGAATGACGTCCGCTTCCGAGACCTGCGCCTTCACCAGCATGGTGCTGAGATCGGCCAGGGTCAAAATATTCGGCGCCTGCTGGGCGGCAATCACCGTCTGCCCCTGCAGGGTAGTGATTTGCGTCACTTCTCCGGACATCGGCGCCAGAATTTTGGTGTAGTCGAGGTTGGTTTTGGCCGTATCCAGGGTCGCCTGATTGCGTTTAATCTGGGCTTCAATCGTGCCGATTTGCGCCTCTTTGACCGCTAAGTCGGTCGCGGCGGTATCGAGGTCCTGACGAGAGACCAGTTGCCGCTGCGCCAGCTGCTGCTGACGAGCCAGCGTCGCCGCAGACAGCTTACGTTCCGCGCGCGCCTGGTTCAGCTGTGCCCGTAGCTCCATTAACGTCGCTTCGACTTCCTTTATCTGGTTTTCCGCCTGCTCGGGATCGATAACCCCCAGCAGCTGGTCTTTTTTGACTTTGTCGCCAATCTCGACGCGCAGCGTTTTTAGCTGCCCGCTCACCTGCGCCCCGACGTCAACTTTTTTTAACGCATCGAGCTTACCGGTCGCCAGCACGCTCTGCTGAAGGTCGCCTTTACGCACCACCAGCGTCTGATACTGCGGCAGCGGCGCATTCAGAATTCGCCATCCCCAGACGGCGAGGGCCAGCACGACAATCGCCAGCAGCCACCAAACTTTCCTGCGCTTTCCATTTAATTTCATAACAATTCCTGATGTTTTAACCCGCAGAACCCGCGACAATTCTATCTAAATGCGGCAATAGAATAACGCGCATTTTTAGATGCGCTTCATTTTTGTTTAACTGAAGTTGATGGTGTGCAGATGAAGACCTGCCGGGATGGATCGCCCGGCAGAAAGAGAGAAACAGCGGTCAGCGCTAATCCGCGCGTCCGCGCGCCAGCCATAGCACGCGAGAGAACATTTTTTTCAACAGCGCAGGAATGGCGTCCACCCCGCGCCGTCCGGCCTCCATCGCCACTTCAATCGCCAGGTCCGGTTTTGACGAACGGTGAATCGCTTTGGTGATCACCCGCCGCATATTCATAGGTATATTCATCGGCAGCTGCGCGACCCGGTGATAAACATCGTCGAAGCCCTGACGGTACATAAAATGCTCCATATCCATCGCCGGTAGCGCAGTAAGATGGTCGCGTTCGAGCATTTTGTCGTCATTCAACAGCCCGCGCACGGTGGCAGCGTATTTTTTCCCGGCTTCATCGCCATCCACCAGCACATGCCACTCAATACCCATTCGCCGGGCGAATTTTATCAGCGGTTTCAAACCCGACTGGGCAAACTCAATGACCTTCACCCCTTCCGCATCAAAATGATGGCCGCACTGGCGGGCCAGCTCGTTGATAACCCAGGTTTCCGTCTCCCCCTCCACCAGCAGCCAGCAGCGGGCAAACAGCGATGAAGCGCGGTTAAAGCGAATATGAAACGCGATGCGCCGGCTGTCTTCCGCATTCATCCCGCCGGGCCCCAGCCGCCAGGCCGACACTCGTGAAGATTCACGCACCAGCCGACAGACGTGCTCGACGGGCGTTAATGACAGCAATTCGCCGGAGTTCGTTGTCGTCACCCGCTGCAGCGGCAGTAAATTGAGCAAATGCCAGGCCACTGACAGCATAATAGGATGCAGCCTGGTTTCCGGGTCCTCAATCAACAACAGCGGCCGCGCATCGCGATCGAGTCTTACCGTGCCTTTCGCCTGCAGCAGAGTCGAAAACAGCCCCAATAAAATCACCCGATGGCTGCGCCCGCCGGGCTTGTCGATCATCCTGTTGATAATATCCAGGTAGCGCCAGCTGCGCTGTTCATCATGTGAATGACGGCGCATCAGACGATGGCGCGACTGCGCGCTGCTCTGCTCGGCAAAATAGTGCTCCAGCAATTGCACCATAGCCGACAGCCCCTGGCGGATCTGCCCATCGGTTAAATTTTGCGGATGATGTACCAGTTCGCGAGAGAGGAAATCAAGCTGGCGAGCGGTAATTTCGATCTGCGGCGAGTGCGGAACGGTGCCGTTGTGGATCCGTCGCATAAAGCGGGCGTCGCGTAACCGCAGAACCGGCATCAGCCGTACCAGGTGACGGGCAAGTTCATCAATATCGTCAAGCTCCAGCGCTTTCCCTTCACCATCAATAAAGCTGCGCAGGGTCATCACGCTGTCGTCATCGGCAAGCTCCCCCTCCAGGCGATAGAAAACGCGCTGATAGCCATCGTCGCAGGGAACCCAGCAGCTGCTGAGAGGACGATAGCGTCGAACCCGATGGCGACCGGGTTCATTTTCACGGAAGGTCAGGATGATATGCAGATGATGCTCGCGCCCCTGAATATCGCCGGGCGGAAACCAAAAATCTTCCCGAACAAAATGATAGAGATCGAACTCCGGCGACAGGAGCAGCGTCAGGGCATCCAGCAGGCTGGATTTACCCCAGGCATTTTCGCCAATCAGCACGTTATTTTGTTCAAGCATCAACGATAATCGGTTAATGCCGCGAAAACCGACTATTTCTACGCGCTCAAGATGCATATGCCCTCCGCTCGGTGGCGACTATCTCCTTCAGTTATCAGCAGTATAGCGAGGTGAGCATCAACATGACACTCCGGGCGTCTGCGAATCGCTCATGGCTGCAGGGGGGAATGTGATGCGCCGTACTTCACTTAATTGAGAAACGCATTCATCATTGAAAGTCGTTTTTTTAACCGTTTTTGTTCTACACTTTTAAAAAATCCGACATAAAAAGGAATCCCAGCGCATTGTTCTAAATCAAATTACATCAATTTATTTAACTGGTCCCAAGATGGCGATCGTCCCTAGAATAGCGTCGCTTTATTCTGGTCGTCATTCTTTGTGGCGAAAATAAAGGCCGGCACGAAAACTCGTGCGCGTTTACGTTTTTATTGAGGTGGTTATGTTTAGAAAATTAGCAGCTGAATGCTTTGGTACATTCTGGCTGGTATTTGGTGGTTGCGGCAGCGCCGTTCTGGCTGCGGCATTCCCTGAGCTGGGAATTGGTTTTGCCGGTGTCGCGCTGGCTTTCGGTTTAACCGTATTAACCATGGCGTATGCCGTCGGTCATATTTCCGGCGGACACTTTAACCCGGCGGTAACTTTAGGTTTATGGGCTGGCGGTCGTTTCCCGGCCAGGGACGTGATTGGTTATATTATCGCCCAGGTTGTCGGCGGTATTATCGCCGCCGCTATTCTGTACGTTGTCGCCAGCGGTAAAGCGGGCTTTGACGCCGCCGCTAGCGGATTCGCATCGAACGGCTATGGCGAACATTCTCCCGGCGGTTTCTCCATGCTCTCCGCTATTGTGATTGAGATCGTCCTGACCTGCGGCTTCCTGCTGGTCATTCACGGCGCCACGGATAAAAACGCACCGGCCGGCTTCGCCCCTATCGCTATTGGCCTGGCGCTAACGCTTATCCACCTGATCAGCATTCCGGTCACCAACACATCGGTAAACCCGGCGCGCAGTACCGCGGTAGCGATATTCCAGGGCGGCTGGGCGCTGCAGCAGCTGTGGCTATTTTGGGTGATGCCGATTATCGGCGGCATTCTCGGCGGCGTGCTCTACCGCACCCTGCTGGAAAAACGCAGCTAAACTTCCTCCACTTTTCTTGAGGCCCGGTGCTGCCGGGCCTTTCTTTTTTTCCACCACTTTACTCAGTCCGGCGATTTGGGTAGTGTCAGGGGCGCTATTTTCATTCTGCAAGGACCAGGTTGTTCATGTTTTCGGGACTTTTAATCATTCTGCTGCCGTTGGTTATAGGCTATCTTATTCCTCTTCATCGGCCATCAGCCCTTAAACTCATCGCGCGACTTCTGAGCTGGATTGTCTACGTTATTCTCTTTTTTATGGGCATTAGCCTGGCCTTCCTGGATAATCTGGCCAGCAATCTCCTGGCGATCCTTCATTATGCGGCCGTCAGCGTCGTTATTATTCTGCTGTGCAATATTGCCGCCCTGATGTGGCTTGAGCAAAAAATGCCCTGGCAAAATCATCATCGCCAGGAAAAATTACCCTCCCGTCTGGCAATGGCTCTGGAATCCCTTCAGCTATGCGGCGTGGTATTTATTGGTTTTCTGATTGGTCTGAGCGGCATATCCTTTTTACAACACGCCACTGAGGCCAGCGAATATACTCTGATCTTCCTTTTGTTCCTCATCGGTATTCAACTGCGCAATAATGGCATGACGCTGCGGCAGATCGTACTGAATCGCCGCGGAATGATTGTCGCGGTGGTGGTCATGGTCAGTTCACTGCTGGGCGGTATCATCAACGCCTTTATTCTCGACCTGCCGCTAAAAACCGGACTGGCCATGGCATCCGGTTTTGGCTGGTATTCGCTCTCCGGGATCCTGTTGACCGAATCCTATGGCCCGGTGATTGGCAGCGCCGCCTTCTTTAACGATCTTGCCCGCGAGCTGCTGGCGATAATGCTTATCCCCGGACTGGTGCGCCGCAGCCGTTCCACCGCGCTGGGCCTTTGCGGCGCGACATCAATGGACTTTACGCTGCCGGTACTGCAACGCTCTGGCGGGGTGGAAATTGTGCCGGCGGCCATCGTTCATGGCTTCATTCTCAGTCTGCTGGTGCCCATATTGATGGCTTTCTTCTCCGCTTAATACCTCTCTGGCGGTAGTCTTCTGCCGCCAATTTTGCGCTAAATCAATCTCCCCGTAAGTTGTATCAGAAATACCTTTTCTCTTCTCGCGCTCGGGCATAACCTTAAACATGTATATTAAATATAACTTTAAAAAAGGTGTGACCATGTTTTGTGTGCAATGTGAACAAACCATCCGTACCCCGGCAGGGAACGGCTGCTCTTACGCGCAGGGTATGTGCGGGAAAACGGCCGAAACGTCCGATCTGCAGGATTTGCTGATTGCCTCTCTGCAGGGGCTCTCCGCCTGGGCGCTTAAAGCCCGTGAATACGGCATCATCGACCACGGTATCGATAGCTTCGCGCCGCGCGCTTTTTTCTCCACGCTGACCAACGTTAACTTCGATTCCCCGCGCATCGTTGGCTATGCGCGCGAGGCCATCACCCTGCGTGAAGCGCTGAAGGCCCAGTGCCTGAACATTGATGCCCACGCGACGGTTAACAACCCGATGGCCGATCTGCAGCTGGCGAGCGACGATCTGGGCGACCTGCAGCGCCAGGCGGCGGAATTCACTCCGAACAAAGACAAAGCGGCCATCGGCGAGAACATTCTCGGCCTGCGCCTGCTATGCCTGTACGGCCTGAAAGGCGCTGCGGCTTATATGGAGCACGCGCACGTTCTGGGTCAGTACGACAACGACATCTACGCCCAGTACCATAAAATCATGGCGTGGCTCGGTACCTGGCCTGCCGATATGAACGCGCTGCTGGAGTGCTCGATGGAAATCGGCCAGATGAACTTCAAAGTGATGAGCATTCTGGACGCTGGTGAGACCACCAAATATGGTCACCCCACCCCGACTCAGGTCAACGTCAAAGCGACCGAAGGCAAATGCATTCTGATTTCCGGCCATGACCTGAAAGATCTGTACAACCTGCTGGAGCAAACCGAAGGTACCGGGGTTAACGTCTACACCCACGGTGAAATGCTGCCAGCGCACGGTTACCCGGAATTGCGTAAATTCAAACATCTGATTGGTAACTACGGCAGCGGCTGGCAAAACCAGCAGGTTGAGTTTGCCCGCTTCCCTGGCCCGATTGTGATGACCTCTAACTGCATCATCGACCCAACCGTCGGCGCCTATGACGACCGCATCTGGACCCGCAGCATCGTCGGCTGGCCAGGCGTCAATCATCTGGAAGGCGAAGATTTCGCCCCGGTTATCGCCCAGGCGCAGCAGATGGCGGGCTTCCCGTACAGCGAGATCCCGCACCTGATCACCGTTGGCTTCGGTCGTCAGACCCTGCTGGGCGCGGCTGATACGCTGATCGACCTGGTGAGCCGTGAAAAACTGCGCCATATCTTCCTGGTGGGCGGCTGCGACGGGGCGCGCGGCGAACGTAACTACTTCACCGATTTCGCCACCAGCGTACCGGACGACTGCCTGATCCTGACCCTGGCCTGCGGTAAATACCGTTTCAACAAACTCGAATTCGGCGATATCGAAGGTCTGCCGCGTCTGGTCGATGCCGGTCAGTGTAACGACGCTTACTCTGCCATCATCCTGGCGGTGACTCTGGCTGAGAAACTGGGTTGTGGCGTGAACGACCTGCCGCTGTCTCTGGTGCTCTCCTGGTTTGAACAGAAAGCGATTGTTATTCTGCTGACCCTGCTGTCGTTGGGCGTGAAAAATATCGTCACCGGCCCGACGGCGCCGGGCTTCTTTACGCCGGACCTGCTGGCCGTTCTCAACGAGAAGTTCGGTCTGCGTTCCGTGACCACCGTTGAAGAAGACATGCAGCAGCTGCTGAGCGCGTAAGGAGTAAAGAATGACAATGCCAACTCATCAGTGCCCATGGCGGATGCAGGTTCATCACATCCATCAGGAAACGCCGGATGTGTGGACAATTTCGTTGCTCTGCCACGACTATTATCCGTACCGCGCCGGGCAGTATGCACTGGTCAGCGTACGTAATTCAGCGGAGACGCTGCGTGCTTACACCATTTCATCGACGCCGGGTGTAAGCGAGTACATCACGCTGACCATCCGTCGGATTGACGATGGCGCAGGCTCACAGTGGCTGACCCGCGACGTGAAGCGCGGCGACTATATCTGGCTGTCCGATGCCATGGGCGAATTTACCTGTGAAGATAAGGCTGAAGATAAGTTCCTGATGCTGGCTGCTGGCTGCGGCGTTACGCCAATCATGTCAATGCGTCGCTGGTTGGCAAAGTACCGCCCGCAGGCCGATGTGCAGGTGATCTTTAACGTTCGTTCACCGCAAGATGTTATTTTCGCCGACGAATGGCGCGAATATCCGGTGACCTTAGTCGCTGAAAACAATGCCACCCACGGTTTTGTTTCTGGCCGACTGACGACCGATCTGCTGAAAAGTGTACCGGATCTGACCTCTCGTACCGTGATGACCTGCGGCCCGGCGCCGTATATGGATTGGGTTGAGCAGGAGGTGAAAGCGCTGGGCGCGACGCGTTTCTTTAAAGAACAGTTCTTTACGCCGCTAGCCGAAGCCGCTACCAGCGGCCTGAAGTTCACCAAACTGCAGCCGGCGAAAGCGTTCTATGCGCCGGTCGGCACCACGCTGCTCGAAGCGCTGGAAAGCAATAAGGTGCCGGTTACCGTCGCCTGTCGCGCAGGCGTCTGCGGCTGCTGCAAAACCAAAGTGATTTCCGGAGAATATATCGTCAGCAGCACCATGACGTTAACCGATGCGGAAATCGCTGAAGGCTACGTACTGGCCTGCTCCTGCCACCCGCAGGGTGATTTGGTACTGGCTTAACCCTCAACTGCCGGATGGCACAACGCCGTCCGGCAATGTTTACCGCCAGGCCGCATTGCCGACGATGGCATAGCGCCCTGCCCCGAGGAAGGCAATCGCCAGCGCGCCCACAAAGAAATAGACCAGACTCTCAATCGCCCACGCGCCTACCGCATCCAGCGCAAAGGTTTTGCCCGTCCCTACCATCAGCCAGGCCACGACCATCGTAAACGCCAGCACCAGCGCCGCCGGACGCGTAAGCACGCCCAGAATCAGCAGGCAAGGCGCTACCACCTCGCCCACTAAAACCCCATAAGCGATAAACCCCGGCAATCCTTTTGCTACCAGCATATTGCTGATTCCCCCTACGCCATCAAATAGCTTATGAAACCCATGAAACAGCATCAGCCCGCCAACGGCAAGTCGTAACAAGAGTTTGCCGAAATCGTCATGGGATAGCAGTTTATTAACAGCATTTAACAGCGATTTAACCATTTGAAATGATTCCTGTTTACCACTTTATGTGAGCTCAGATTATGCGGAGTTTTCGCTGAAAAAAACCAGCGGAAAATGAGAGGTTAAAGCGAGCGTAACTGGCAGTTTCATCTAAGCTTGTAAGCGTTATCACAAAAAGGAGATGGAGAACCATGAAACAGACCGTGGCGGCATACATTGCCAAAACTCTTGAACAGGCTGGCGTTAAACGTATTTGGGGCGTAACCGGGGATTCGCTCAACGGCTTAAGCGACAGCCTGAACCGTATGGGGACCATCGACTGGATGCCCACGCGCCATGAAGAAGTGGCCGCCTTCGCCGCCGGGGCGGAAGCGCAGCTTACCGGCGAACTGGCGGTCTGCGCAGGCTCCTGCGGGCCGGGCAACCTGCATCTGATTAACGGCCTTTTCGACTGCCACCGCAATCACGTTCCGGTTCTGGCCATCGCCGCCCATATTCCTTCCAGCGAAATCGGCAGCGGCTATTTTCAGGAAACGCATCCGCAGGAGCTGTTCCGGGAATGCAGCCACTACTGTGAACTGGTCTCATCCCCGGAACAAATTCCGCAGGTGCTGGCCATCGCCATGCGCAAAGCGGTGATTAACCGCGGCGTCTCGGTAGTGGTGCTTCCCGGCGACGTTGCGCTAAAAGCCGCGCCGGAAAGCGCCAGCAGCCACTGGTACCACGCGCCGCTGCCGCAGGTGACGCCGGCGGAAGAAGAGCTGAAAAAGCTGGCCCAGCTGCTGCGCTATTCAAGCAACATCGCCCTGATGTGCGGCAGCGGCTGCGCCGGAGCGCATAAAGAGCTGGTAGACTTCGCCGCGAAACTCAAAGCGCCTATCGTTCACGCGCTGCGCGGCAAAGAGCACGTAGAATACGACAACCCTTATGATGTGGGGATGACCGGACTGATTGGCTTCTCCTCCGGCTTCCACACCATGATGAACGCCGACACCCTGGTTCTGCTCGGCACCCAGTTCCCCTATCGCGCCTTCTATCCGACGGATGCCAAAATCATTCAGATTGATATCAATCCCGGCAGTATTGGCGCCCACAGTAAAGTGGATATGGCGCTGGTTGGCGATATCAAATCGACCCTCAGCGCGCTGCTGCAGCTTCTCGAAGAGAAAACCGACCGCAAGTTCCTCGATAAAGCGCTGGAACACTATCGCGACGCGCGTAAAGGGCTCGACGATCTGGCCAAGCCCAGCGACAAAACGCTTCATCCGCAGTATCTGGCGCAGCGCATTAGCCACTTTGCCGACGAGGACGCCATTTTTACCTGTGACGTGGGTACGCCGACCGTCTGGGCCGCGCGCTATCTACAGATGAACGGCAAGCGCCGCCTGCTCGGCTCCTTCAACCATGGTTCAATGGCCAACGCCATGCCGCAGGCCATCGGCGCAAAAGCCACGGCACCTGACCGCCAGGTCGTGGCAATGTGCGGCGACGGCGGCTTCAGTATGCTGATGGGGGATTTTCTCTCGCTGGCGCAGATGAAGCTGCCGGTGAAGATCGTTATCTTCAATAACAGCGTCCTGGGCTTCGTGGCGATGGAGATGAAGGCCGGGGGCTATCTGACAGACGGCACTGAACTTCACGCCACCAACTTTGCCCGCATCGCTGAAGCGTGTGGTATCAAGGGCATACGCGTTGAAAGTGCGTCAGAGGTTGATGAAGCGCTGCAAACCGCTTTCGCTACCGATGGCCCGGTCCTGGTGGATGTGGTCGTCGCCAGTGAAGAGCTGGCGATGCCGCCGCAAATTAAACTGGAGCAGGCCAAAGGTTTCAGCCTGTATATGCTGCGCGCGATTATCAGCGGCCGCGGCGACGAGGTTATTGAACTGGCGAAAACCAACTGGCTAAGGTAAAAATATCCTTTTCAATTCATACGCAAAATTATTCGTGTTGCCTCAAGGCGGCAAGGCCGCCCCACCGGGCGCAGAGATAACTCTGTGACCGGGGTTTGAGGGAGCAGCCAACGCGGGGCAGCGCGAAGGATGAAGTGTATAAGGATATGACATGATAGATTTACGCAGCGATACCGTTACCCGCCCGGGCCGCGCCATGCTGGAAGCCATGATGGCCGCCCCGGTCGGGGATGACGTGTATGGCGATGACCCGACCGTTAACGAACTCCAGCGCTTTGCCGCCGACCTGGCGGGCAAAGAGGCCGCTATCTTCCTGCCTAGCGGCACCCAGGCCAACCTGGTCGCCCTGCTCAGCCACTGCCAGCGCGGCGAAGAGTATATCGTCGGCCAGGGCGCGCATAACTATCTCTACGAAGCCGGCGGCGCGGCGGTGCTTGGCAGCATCCAACCGCAGCCCATCGATGCCGCAGCGGACGGCTCCCTGCCGCTGGACAAAGTCGCGGCCAAAATCAAACCGGACGATATTCATTTCGCGCCCACCCGCCTGCTGTCGCTGGAAAATACCCATAACGGCAAAGTGCTGCCGCGTGAATATCTGAAAGATGCCTGGGAATTTACGCGCCAGCGCGGCCTCGGGCTGCACGTGGACGGCGCACGTATTTTTAACGCCGTCGTGGACTACGGCTGCGAGCTGCGCGATATCACCCGATACTGCGATTCTTTCACCATCTGTCTGTCCAAAGGTCTCGGCGCGCCGGTAGGCTCACTGCTGGTGGGGAGCGAAGAGTATATTCATCGCGCTATCCGCTGGCGGAAAATGGTCGGCGGCGGAATGCGTCAGGCCGGGATTCTGGCGGCCGCAGGCCTGTATGCCTTGCAGAACAACGTCGCGCGCTTAAAAGAGGATCACGACAACGCCGCTTGGATGGCGGAGCAGCTGCGCGCCGCCGGCGCCGAGGTAACGCGTCATGATACCAATATGCTGTTTGTTCGCGTCGGCGAAGCGCGCGCTGCCGCGCTGGGCGAGTATCTGCGCGAACGCGGGGTACTGATCAACGCCTCGCCCATCGTGCGCCTGGTGACGCATATTGACGTTAACCGCCAGCAGCTCACCGAGGTGGTGAGCCACTGGCAGGCATTTTTAAACCGTTAAGGAGTCCGGCGTGTCGCAGCGAATTCTGGTGCTTGGCGCCAGCGGTTATATCGGCCAGCATCTGGTGAAAAGGCTCAGCGAGCAGGGCTTCACCGTGCTGGCGGCGGCACGCCAGATCGACAGGCTTAAAAAACAGCAGCTCCCCGGCGTCGAGTGCTATTCGCTCGATTTAAACCAGCCGGATGCGCTACCCGCCCTGCTGGCGCAGGCTGATACCGTTTACTATCTGGTGCACGGGATGGGCGAAGGCGGGGACTTTATCCGCCACGAACGGCGGGTCGCCCTCAACGTTCGCGACGCGCTGCGCAAGTCGCCGGTGAACGAAGTCATCTTTCTCAGTTCCTTACAGGTGGCGAAGCAGGAGCAATCCGATCATCTGCGCGCCCGCCAGATCACCGGCGATCTGCTGCGCGAATCAGGCGTTCCGGTAGCGGAAGTTCGCGCCGGCATTATCGTCGGCGCCGGTTCCGCCGCCTTCGAAGTGATGCGCGATATGGTCTACAACCTGCCGGTGCTGACGCCGCCGCGCTGGGTACGTTCGCGTACTACGCCGATTGCGCTGGAAAATTTACTCTACTATCTGCTGCAGCTGCTAAACCATCCGGCCCGCGAGCATCGGGTGTTTGAAGCCGCCGGACCGGAAATTTTGAGCTATCAGCAGCAGTTCATACGCTTTATGGCGGTCAGCGGCAAACGCCGCCCGCTGATCCCCATCCCTTTCCCGACCCGCTGGATTTCGGTGTGGTTTCTCAACGTCATTACCTCGGTGCCGCCAACCACGGCCAAGGCGCTGATCCAGGGGTTAAAGCACGATCTGATCGCCGACGATCGGGCCCTGCGGGCCTTAATTCCTCAATCGCTTATCGCGTTTGATGAAGCGGTGCGCCTTACGCTTAAAGAAGAGGAGCAGCTGGTGAACTCCAGCGACTGGGGCTACGATGCGCAGGCCTTCGCCCGCTGGCGGCCCGAGTACGGCTACTATCCGAAACAGGCAGGCTGTACCGTTAACACTTCCGCAAGCCTTGCCGCGCTATGGCAAGTGGTCAACCAAATTGGCGGTAAAGAGGGCTATTTCTTCGGCAACGTGCTGTGGAAAACGCGCGGGGCGATGGACCTGCTGGTCGGCCATCGGCTGGCAAAAGGTCGTCCGGAAAAGGCGTATCTGCAAACCGGCGACGCGGTGGACAGCTGGAAAGTGATTATCGTCGAACCGGAAAAGCAGCTGACGCTGTTATTCGGCATGAAAGCGCCCGGCCTTGGCCGCCTGAGCTTTACCCTGCGCGATAAAGGCGATCATCGCGAACTGGACGTGCGCGCCTGGTGGCACCCGCACGGTATGCCGGGGCTTTTCTACTGGCTGTTGATGATCCCGGCGCATCTGTTTATTTTTCGCGGTATGGCGCGACGCATCGCCCACCTGGCGGAGCAAATCACCATCAAATAGAGTATAGGTGCAGAATTCTTTCATGATTCTCATTGCATCGCAGTGAGAATCACGGAAAAATGCGCACGAAATTCTTTTGTTTAACAGTGGATCGATATGAAGGTACTGGTTACCGGTGCGACCAGCGGATTGGGCCGCAACGCGGTGGAATATCTGCGTAACAGGGGCATTAGCGTCAGAGCGACCGGGCGCAACGAAGCGATGGGCAAGCTTCTGAGCAAAATGGGCGCAGAGTTCGTCCCTGCGGATTTAACCGAGCTGGTCTCTTCGCAGGCCAAAGTGATGCTCGCCGGTATCGATACCCTGTGGCACTGTTCCAGCTTTACCTCGCCGTGGGGCACCCAGCAGGCCTTCGATTTAGCTAACGTGCGCGCGACCCGGCGTCTCGGCGAGTGGGCGGTTGCCTGGGGCGTGCGCAACTTCGTGCATATCTCTTCGCCGTCGCTCTATTTTGATTATCACCATCATCGCGATGTTGCGGAAGATTTCCGCCCGCAGCGTTTCGCCAACGAATTCGCCCGCAGCAAGGCGGCAAGCGAAGATGTGATCAATCTGCTGGCGCAGGCCAACCCAAATACCCGTTTTACGATCCTGCGCCCGCAAAGCCTGTTTGGCCCGCATGATAAAGTGTTTATCCCGCGCCTGGCGCAGATGATGCAGCACTACGGCAGCGTCCTGTTGCCGCGCGGCGGCAGCGCGCTGGTGGATATGACCTACTATGAAAACGCGGTACACGCGATGTGGCTCGCCAGCCAGCCGCAGAGTGACCTTCTGCCCTCGGCCCGCGCGTACAACATTACTAACGGCGAACCGCAAACCCTGCACAGCATTGTACAGAAGCTCATCGACGAGCTGGGGATTAAGTGCCGCATCCGTTCGGTTCCCTATCCTATGCTGGATATCATCGCCCGCAGCATGGAGCGCTTTGGCAATAAGTCAGCGAAAGAGCCCGCCTTTACCCACTACGGCGTCTCTAAGCTGAACTTTGATTTTACTCTTGATATCTCCCGCGCCCAGCAGGAGCTAGGCTATCAGCCGGTCATCACGATGGATGAAGGGATTCTCCGCACCGCCGCGTGGTTGAAGGACCACGGCAAGCTGCACTATTAACCGCGCCCGTACTTTTCCAGCAGCGCTTCGGCTATCGCCAGGGTTTGCGCATCGGCAACCCCGTCCCAGCGCGCGGGACGGAAGTGCATCTGGAAAGCCATAATGACCCGCTTCTGCTGCGCTGGCGTCATTTCCGGCGTCACCTGATAGCCGTAGCGCGCCAGGACGTCCAGCAGCGCTGCGGCGTCTACCGGCTCGTATGACGGACGGCCCTGCAGATAAAACGCCACGCGCCGGGCATCAGGCCATGCGCCAATCCCCTGCTCGGCCAGCCTGCGCCACGGGAACAGCGGCCCCGGATCGTCTTTGCGCTGCGGCGCGATATCCGCATGGGCGACCACGTTCTGCGGCGCGATGTGGTAGCGGGCGATAATGTCTTTCGCCAGCGGGATCAGGGCGTCAATCTGCGCCGGATTAAACGGCGTAAAGCTTTTCACCCCCGCCGTTTTTTGCCAGCCGCGGTTCTCCAGCTCGATGCCAATCGAAGTGTCGTTAATGCGCGTGCTGCCGCGCCAGAAACTGACGCCCGCATGCCAGGCCAGATCCTCTTCCGGCACCAGCTGCCAGATCCGCGGTTTGCCTCCGTGCAGCGGCGGTTTCTCCGGGATCAGGTAGTGAGAGCTCACCTGGTTATCCGTCAGCGTCGCCAGCGAAACGTCGAAATCGTCGGCGGTGTAGTGGATCACCAGCACTTTGATGCGCGGATAAGCCGCCTGCGCCGGATGGCGCGTATCCAGCTGATAGCCATCGCGATCGATAATACCTTTTTCGCTGGCGCAGCCCGCCAGCAGCAGCGCCAGCAGTACGCCTGCCCGGCAAATTCTCATCGGCGGGTCTTCACCGCGGTGCCGCTAACGCTGACCATCAGCATGCTGCTATCTTTACCGACGGTTTCGTAGTCAATATCAATGCCGACCACCGCATTGGCGCCCAGCGCCTTCGCCTGCTCGCTCAGCTCTTCAAAGGCAATTTCACGGGCCTTACGCAGCTCCTTTTCATAGGCGCCGGAGCGACCGCCGACGATATCGCGGATGCTGGCGAAAAAATCGCGGAATACGTTGGCGCCCAGAATCGCTTCCCCCGTGACGACGCCGCAGTATTCAATGATGGGTTGACCTTCGAGGGTTGGCGTAGTTGAAAATTGCATGTTCAAACTCCTTCTTTAGCGTTCAATGCGTTAGCTCTCAGGGTCAAGCACAATCCCTATCTGATACACTATGCTTGAAAAGATATTCTAACGTAGTGAGCTCATAAGGAAATCATCATGCGCTACAAAGTTCTTGCATTAGTCCTCCCCTGCGCGCTGGCGCTCAGCGCCTGTACTACCGTCACGCCTGCGTACAAAGATAACGGCACCCGCAGCGGCCCCTGCATCGAAGGCGGCCCGGATGACGTAGCGCAGAAGTTTTATGACTACCAGGTACAGCACCGCAACAGCGATTTAACCGCGCTGCGCCCATACCTGAGCGACGGTCTGGCAAAACTGCTGAACGACGCGCGTCAGGACCCGTCTAACAACGCCCTGCTGCAGTCAAATCTTTTCTCCAGTAGCACAACGCCAGCCGACAGCGCCGATGTCGCCAGCGCCTCTACCATCCCTAATCGCGACGCGCGCAATATTCCCCTGCGCGTGGAGCTGAAACAGGGCACCCAAAGCTGGAAAGACGAAGTGCTGATGATTCAGGAAGGCCAGTGCTGGGCCGTGGATGACGTGCGCTATCTCGGCAACAACGCCCATGCGCCGGCGGGCACCCTGCGTCAGAGTCTGGAAAAACGCTAACCCAGGCGTTGGGCCGCTCGGGCCGAATGAAATAACCCCGGTAAAATGTCGCCATTTCCACTGGTAATGCCGACATTGACGTCTCCCGCCTTCACGAAGCCATATTTTGTGCTAACTTTAAATGTAAACATGGTTTACATTTAACTTTTAACGCATAAATATTGCATAACTATTCTGCCAAAGGTACTATTTGCGGCCTCAATTGCTATATGTATCAGACTGCCCAGATGAGCATAAAATTAAACGGCATTAATTGCTTCTACGGCGCACACCAGGCGCTGTTCGACATCACGCTGGATTGCCCGCAGGGGGAAACGCTGGTGCTGCTCGGCCCAAGCGGTGCCGGTAAAAGCTCGCTGCTGCGCGTCCTCAATCTGCTGGAGATGCCGCGTTCCGGTACGCTGCATATCGCCGGAAATCATTTCGACTTTACCAAAGCGCCTTCTGACAAAGCCATTCGCGAGCTGCGCCAGAACGTGGGTATGGTCTTCCAACAGTACAATCTGTGGCCGCATCTGACCGTGCAGCAAAATCTGATTGAAGCTCCCTGCCGCGTGCTCGGTTTGAGCAAAGATCAGGCTTTCGCCCGCGCTGAAAAGCTGCTCGAACGTCTGCGCCTGAAACCCTATAGCGATCGCTACCCGCTGCATCTTTCCGGCGGCCAGCAGCAGCGCGTCGCTATTGCCCGCGCCCTGATGATGGAACCGCAGGTTCTGCTGTTCGATGAACCCACGGCGGCGCTCGATCCAGAAATCACCGCCCAGATCGTCAGTATTATCCGCGAACTGGCTGAAACCGGTATTACGCAGGTTATCGTCACCCACGAAGTGGAAGTGGCGCGCAAAACAGCCAGCCGCGTGGTCTATATGGAAAATGGCCATATCGTTGAACAAGGTGATGCCGGCTGCTTCGCGCATCCGCAGACCGACGCGTTTAAAAACTATCTTTCACATTGATGTTTTCGGGGAAATGACGATGAAAAAAGTACTGATTGCCGCTCTTCTTGCGGGCATGAGCCTCTCCGCTACCGCAGCCCAGACCATTCGTTTCGCCACCGAGGCCTCCTACCCTCCGTTTGAATCGATTGACGCCAATAACAAAATTGTCGGCTTTGATGTCGATCTGGCGAACGCGCTGTGTAAAGAGATTGATGCCACCTGCACCTTTACCAACCAGGCTTTCGACAGCCTGATTCCCAGCCTGAAGTTCCGCCGTTTCGACGCGGTCATGGCCGGGATGGACATCACTCCTGAGCGTGAAAAACAGGTGCTGTTCACCACCCCGTACTATGAAAACTCCGCGCTGTTCGTCGGCCAGCAGGGTAAATTCACCAGCATTGATGCCCTGAAAGGCAAAAAAGTCGGCGTGCAGAACGGTACCACTCATCAGAAATTTATCACCGACAAACACCCGGAAATCACGACCGTTCCTTACGACAGCTACCAGAATGCGAAGCTGGACCTGCAGAACGGCCGTATTGATGCCGTATTCGGCGATACCGCCGTGGTGACCGAATGGCTGAAGAGCAATCCGAAGCTGGCCGCGGTGGGCGACAAGGTGACCGATAAAGACTACTTCGGCACCGGTCTCGGTATTGCGCTGCGCCAGGGCAATACCGAACTGCAGCAGAAATTTAACGCTGCGCTGGAAAAAGTGAAAAGCGATGGGACTTACCAGTCTATCTATAACAAATGGTTCCAGAAGTAACGCTGAATGAACGAATTTTTTCCATTAGCAAGCGCCGCCGGGATGACCGTCGGCCTTGCCGTTTGCGCCCTGATCATCGGCCTGGTGCTGGCGATGCTGTTTGCCGTCCTCGAGTCGGTAAAGCTGCGTCCGGTCGCCTGGCTCGCAACCGGCATTGTCACCCTTTTGCGCGGACTACCGGAAATTCTGGTGGTTCTGTTTATCTATTTTGGTTCCTCACAGCTGCTGCTGACCCTTTCTGACGGCTTTACGATCAATCTCGGCATTGTGCAGATCCCGGTACAGATGCAGATTGAAAACTTCGACGTCAGTCCGTTCCTCTGCGGGGCTATCGCGCTTTCTCTGCTGTATGCCGCTTACGCATCGCAGACCCTGCGCGGGGCGCTTAAAGCCGTTCCGCAGGGGCAATGGGAATCCGGTCAGGCGCTGGGATTATCGAAAGCCGCTATTTTCTTTCGCTTAGTGATGCCACAAATGTGGCGCCACGCGCTGCCAGGACTCGGCAACCAGTGGCTGGTGCTGCTGAAGGATACCGCGCTGGTGAGCCTGATCAGCGTCAACGATCTGATGCTGCAAACCAAAAGCATCGCCACCCGAACCCAGGAGCCGTTTAACTGGTATATCATCGCGGCGGCAATCTATCTGGTCATCACCCTGTTGAGTCAGTACATTCTGAAACGTATTGACCAGCGTGCGACGCGCTTCGAACGGAGACCGGGCTGATGCTTGATTACTTACCCGAACTGCTAAAAGGGCTGCATACCAGCCTGACGCTGACGGCGGCCTCTATCGTCGTGGCGCTGATTCTGTCGCTGATCTTCACCATCATTCTGACGCTAAAAACGCCGGGGCTGGTGTGGATCGTGCGCGGCTATATCACCCTGTTTACCGGCACGCCGCTGCTGGTGCAGATCTTCCTGATTTACTACGGCCCGGGACAGTTTCCGTCGCTGCAGGAGTATCCGGTACTCTGGCATCTGATTTCCGAGCCCTGGCTCTGCGCGCTGATCGCCCTTTCTCTCAACAGCGCCGCTTATACCACGCAGCTGTTTTATGGCGCCATTCGCGCCATCCCGGATGGCCAGTGGCAATCCTGCGGCGCGCTGGGAATGAGTAAGAAAGATACGCTGGCGATCCTGCTGCCGTACGCCTTTAAACGCGCCCTCTCCTCCTACTCCAACGAAGTGGTGCTGGTGTTCAAGAGTACGTCTCTGGCCTACACCATTACCCTGATGGAAGTGATGGGTCACAGCCAGCTGCTCTATGGGCGTACCTATGATGTGATGGTGTTCGGCGCCGCCGGTATTGTCTACCTGGTGGTCAACGGCCTGCTGACGCTGCTGATGCGCCTGATTGAACATAAAGCGCTGGCCTTTGAGCGGCGTAATTAAAATCGCATAAATAGCCAGACCAAGACGGATAACTTCACTGAATTATCCGTCTTTTTTTAAATTAATAAAAATAATCATTCATCATTATTGAATATAAATTCATTTGATGGCATTGTTAGACCCAGCCGCAGACACGGCACAACATCATAAGATTGACCGACGGGAGTTCCACAATGAAAAAGTTAGTTATGGCCGCACTGCTTAGCACTTTCGCCTTTGGCGCCGCTGCCGCAGAAAAAATCAGCTTTGGCGTTTCTGCAACTTACCCACCGTTTGAATCGATGGACGCCAATAACCAGATCGCCGGTTTCGACATCGATCTGGCAAACGCGCTGTGTAAGCAGATGCAGGCTGAGTGTACGTTTACCAACCATGCCTTCGACAGCCTGATCCCGGCGCTCAAATTCAAGAAATATGATGCGGTCATCTCCGGCATGGACATTACCCCGGAGCGCAGCAAGCAGGTGGCGTTTACCGACCCGTACTACGCCAACTCCGCGCTGGTTATCTCGAAGAAAGATGCCTTCCACTCTTTCGCCGATCTGAAAGGCAAGCGTATCGGGATGGAAAACGGCACCACGCACCAGAAATACCTGCAGGATAAACATCCGGAAGTGAAAACCGTGGCTTACGATAGCTACCAGAATGCGTTTATCGACCTGAAAAATGGTCGTATTGATGGAGTGTTTGGCGATACCGCCGTGGTCAACGAGTGGCTGAAAACCAACCCGCAGCTGGGCGCGGCAACGCCAAAAGTGACCGACGCGCAGTACTTCGGCACCGGCCTCGGCATTGCGGTACGCCCGGATAACAAAGCGCTGCTGGAAAAACTGAACGCCGCGCTGAAGGCGATTAAAGCCGACGGCACCTACGAGAAAATCAGCAAGCAGTGGTTCCCGGAGTAAGCATTTCCCGGAGGCGGCGCTTGACGCGCCTGTCCGGGCTACCGGCCCGCAGACAGCCGTGGCCCCGTAGCCCGGGCAAGCGCAGCGCGGCCCGGGACGAAGCCGCACTAAAGCCTCAATCCCGGCGCATTTCCCGGGTTGCGGCGTAAACGCCTTACCCGGGCTACCGGTTAGCAGATGGCGGTAAACCGGTATCGCGATCGGCCAATCCGCCACCTTAAATCGGCAGGGTAAACTGGAAACAGGCCCCTGCCGGCGCTTCAAGCAGGCGAATATCGCCGCCGTGCAGCTGCAGCATCCGTCGCACAATCATCAAACCCAGCCCCCCTCGTGATGCGCTTTGCGCGCCAGGTTCAAGCACCGAAGGCCGTTCGAACAAGGTTGCCCGCAGCTCACCGGCAACGCCCGGCCCGCTATCGGCCACCTCGACGATAAACTCCGGCCCTGAACGACGCGCCGTCAGGCGGATAAGCCCACCTTCCGGCGTATGGCGAATGGCGTTATCGAGCAGATTAGTCAGCACCCGTTCAATCATCGAGAGATCCGCCGTTATCGGCGGTAGCCCGGCGGCCAGATCCAGCTGTAAACCGATATTGCGCGTCGCGATTGCCAGGTCAAATTTTTGCGCGACATCCTGCACCAGCTCAGCCAGCACGAAGGTTTCCGGCTGCGGCTTAATCCCGCCGTGCTCCAGGCGAGCCAGCTCAAACAGCTGCTGAGAAAGATGGCGGACCTTGTTCCCCTGGCGCAGGGCGATATTCAGATACTGCTTGTTCTCCTCCATCGTCAGGCGATCGGCCTTCAGGCTTAACGTTTCCAGATATCCCAGCAAAGAGGTGAGCGGCGTGCGTAAATCGTGGGAGATATTGGCGACAAATTCTCGCCGCTGGCGATCGCTGTCGGCCAGACGGTCCCACTGCCCGGCAATCTGTCGGGCCAGTTCAATAAAGCGATTATGCAGCACGGCCACTTCATTCCCCGGGTTCACCTCCGGAGTTTGCGCCGCCAGCGCCTTGATCGCATGAATACTGTCCTGGCTGTCGGTTGCCACCAGCGCGGTGAGCTGACGCACCGGGCGCGTTACCCAGAACCAGGCAAGCCAGCCCGCCAGCCCGCCGAGACCGGCCACCAGCAGCAGAGTCCAAAGCAGCAGGCTCCACAAGGTTTTCTGCCAGGCGCTCGCCGCCAGTTCATTAAAGGTTTCACCCTGCAGGATAATGTAGAGATAGCCGCGCAGCTGGCCGTCCTGGCGCAGCGGCGCGACGCTAAACACCTTTTGCTTATCAAGGCTGCGCGGATCGTCGCCGTACACCGGCCAGGCGCCGCCGGACAGGAACGTTTGCACCGGCGCCAGATCGATGCGCTGGCGCTTAATATGCCCCGGCGGCGCGGCGTCGGCCAGCAGCTCGCCGTCGGGCGAAAGCAGATATAGCTCTACGCTGGGATTGAAGGTCATCAGCCGATCAAAAAGCGGCTTCAGCATCCGGCGATCAACCTGCCCCTGAGCGTCCAGCAGCGGCTCACGGGCGGCGATCTGCTGCGCCAGCCCGGCGGAGAGACGCTGGACCATGACATTGCCGTACTGCGCGCTGCTGTACAGCTGGATCAGGCAAACGGCTATGGCGCAGAGCAGCAGCAGTGAGGTAAACACCAGCGCCAGGCGCTGGCTGAGGCTGAGACGGCGGATCATGGCTGCGCCTCTTTGCGCTCCACGGCAAATTTATAGCCTTTTCCCCAGACGGTCAGAATGATGTCCGGCTCCGCCGGGTCGCGCTCAATTTTGGTGCGCAGGCGGTTGATATGGGTATTGACGGTATGCTCATAGCCGTCGTGCTGATAGCCCCACACCCGATCAAGCAGCTCAAGGCGGGAAAAGACCTCCCCCGGATGGCGGGCAAAGTAGTAGAGCAGGTCGAACTCGCGCGGCGTCAGATCCACCGTCTCGCCGCGCAGCTTAACGTCGCGCGACAAGGGGTCAATGCTTAAACCATGGCTGGCGATACGACCGGCATCCATCAGCAGATTCTGCCCCATCGCCTCCTGACGACGGAACACCGCTTTGACCCTGGCGGTCAGTTCGAGAATCGAAAACGGTTTGGCCAGATAATCATCCGCTCCCATCTCCAGCCCCTGTACCCGCTGGGTTTCGCTGGCGCGAGCGCTGATAATAATCACCGGCAGATAGCGGGTTTGCTGACGAATGCGCCGACAAATTTCCAGACCGTCGACGCCCGGCAGCATCAGGTCGAGGATCACCGCATCCCAAAGCTCTTTTTCCAGCAGGCGCAGGGCCTGGGCTCCGTCCGCCACGTGGACAATCTGATAGCCCTCATCCAGCAGATTCAGGCGCAGCAGCGCGGCGATATCTTCATCATCTTCAACCAACAGGATTTTTTTTGCCACCGGCAGCACTCCGCTATTCTTACGTTCTGATTAGCCAAGCTTACCCGATCTTCAGCACCTGAAGAGTTCACATTTTGTTTATACTTCGCGAACCAGCAGGGTCAGCACCTCATAGTGGGCGGTATGGGGGAACATATCGAACAGCTGGACGCGCTCAATGCGATAACCGGCCAGGCGAGCGATATCTTTCGCCATCGTCCGGGCGTTGCAGCTGGAATAGATAATAAACTCCGGCGCCATACGGCTTAAATACGCGCATAGCTCGTCGCCGATGCCGCGACGCGGCGGATTCACCAGCACCAGATCGGGAATGTCGCCTTCGCCGGTGGCAAACTGCGTGGAATCGAGCGCCTGGAAATGCAGGTTATGCAGGCCGAGCTCTGCCGCCGACTGCTTCGCGCAGGCGATCGCCTCCGGGGCAATTTCAATCCCGGTCAGGCGCATATCCGGTGTGGCGCAGTGCAGACCAAAGCCGCCGACGCCGCAGAACAGATCCCACATATGGTTGACCGGCAGCTGGCGCACCCAGTCGCGAGCGGTGGCATACAGACGGCTGGCTACCACAGGGTTGGTCTGAAAGAAGCTTTGCGGGCGGATCCACAGCGGCACGCCGTTGAAATTTTCCGCCAGCGCCTGCTGGTCGGTGAGGAAAATTTCCCGCTCTCCTTCCATGATGGCCATATGCACCGGCTGAATATTGGCGGTAATCACCTGCAGCTGCGGCAGCAGCGCCTGAAGCTCCGGCAGCGCAGCGCGCAGCTGGGCAAGCTTGGTCTCCGAGCGCAGGACAAAGCGCAGCATCATACCGCCTTCGAGCCGGCTTTCGGTCAGCAGAATGTACTTCAGCTCTCCGCGCCTGCGGGCAACGTTATAGGGCGTGAGCCCGGCGCGGGCGATAAACGGCTTGAGCGCAGCGAAGACGGGCGCGAAGCTTTGCGGATAAAGCGGGCAGTCGGTCAGGTCTTCCGGGGCGCCATCACGGTGCAGCATCCCGAGCAGTGGGCGCTCCACGCTACCGCTGACCACCATTTTCGCTTTGTTGCGAAACCCGCTTTCCGGCCCGCAAACCGGTGCGCACCATTCAGCGACGGGCGCATCGGCCAAAAGCGCGCGAAGATCGGCCATTTTATCGGCGAGCTGTTGGGATACCGGCAGTTCCAGCCACTGGCAGGAGCGGCAGCGGCCCGCGTCATAAAGTGCGCAATGCATAACAAGACCTTCAAAAAAACAGGGGCGGGGATTGTATCACCGTTACTGTAAACGGAAAAAGCGTCGGCACGGGGCCGGCACAAACAGCATCGCCAGCACCAGCAGATCCGGTAGTTTTTGCAGCACCAGGGAGCGAAAGATTTCGCGCTTCGATTCCCCGGCAATACTAAACAGCTCGGGATAACCGTAGCCCAATGAAGCGGCCCACAGATAGCCAATCACGATAATCTGCGTCATCAGGAACAGCCAACGCGCCCAGTTGCGCCCTTTTACCAGCGAAAACGCGCACCAGATTTCAATAAATACCAGCACCAGGCTTGAGAGAAACACCAGGGTGAGCGCCCACGTCTGCACGCTGCGATGGACAAAATCCGCGATTCCCTGAACGCCAAGCTGGTTGAGGATCATCAGCAAATCCAGGCCGCGGATTAAAATAATGGCGAAGGCCGCCACCTGCACCAGCGCAGGAACGTTAAGACGAGCATGAGACGAACGCGTTTTAGTAAACAATCCCAACGTAAAGTCTTCCATGAAAACGGCGCCACAAATGCGGCGCCGATGTTAACTCTATTGCAGATTTTAGGTGGTTCAGCCGCTTCTTGCACGCTGGATATCGCGCACCCGCTGCTTTTCCGCGCGGGCCATCAAATACCAGGCGATAAAACCAACAATCCCGACCACGCCGAGGATTAACGTCGCCAGGGCGTTAATCTCCGGGTTGACCCCCATGCGCACGCTGGAGAAGACCAGCATCGGCAGCGTCGTCGCCCCCGGCCCGGAAACAAAGCTGGCAATAACCAGGTCGTCGAGCGATAACGTAAAAGCCAGCAGCCAGCCGGAGACCACCGCCGGCATAATCATCGGCAGCGTAATGACGAAAAAGACCTTCAGCGGCGCGGCGCCCAGATCCATCGCCGCCTCTTCAATAGAGTGGTCCAGCTCACGCAGGCGCGATGAAATGACCACCGCGACGTACGCGGTACAGAAGGTGACGTGCGCCAGCCAGATGGTCAGCATGCCGCGATCCGATGGCCAGCCAATTGAATGCCCCAGCGCGACAAACAGCAGCAGCAGCGACAGGCCGGTAATCACATCGGGCATCACCAGCGGCGCGGTGATCATAAAAGCAAAGGCGTTTGAACCGCGGAAGCGGCCAAAACGCACCATCACCACTGCGGCAATGGTACCGAGGATCACCGCCGCCGTCGCGGCGCAGGCGGCAATGGTCAGACTTAAGCCGACCGCGCTCATCATCGCATCGTCATGAAATAGCTCGCGATACCAGCGCGTCGACCACCCCGCCCATACCGTCACCAGCTTTGAGCTGTTGAACGAGTAAATCACCAGCATCAGCATCGGCGCATACAGAAAGGTAAAGCCGAGCAGCAGTATTAAAATTCGCCACGGCGAACGGACTACCGGCAAATTATTCATCCGTGTTCCCCCACCTGTTTTTGCTGATGCTTGTGGAACCACATAATCGGCACGATTAGCAGCAACAGCATCACGATCGCCACCGCCGAGGCGACCGGCCAGTCGCGGTTATTGAAGAACTCCTGCCACAGCACGCGGCCAATCATAATGCTGTCCGGGCCGCCCAGCAGTTCCGGGATAACGAACTCCCCGACTGCCGGAATAAACACCAGCATCGACCCGGCAATAATCCCGCCTTTGGTGAGCGGAACGATGACCTGGAAGAAAGTCTTCAGCGGTCGGGCGCCCAAATCCAGCGATGCCTCAACCAGCGAGTAATCGATACGCGTGAGAGCGGTATAGATAGGCAGCACCATAAACGGCAGATAGGCGTAGACAATACCGATATAGACCGCCAGGTTGGTGTGCAGGATCTCCAGCGGCTGGTCGATGACCCCCAGCCACAGCAGGAAGTTATTGAGCACGCCGTTACTTTTCAGCAGCCCCATCCAGGCGTAGACGCGGATCAGAAACGAGGTCCATGACGGCAGGATCACCAGCAGCAGCAGGATATTTCGCGTCGATGGCTTACTGTGCGCCACCGCCCATGCCAGCGGATACCCCAACAGCAGGCAGCAGAACGTCGAGATCGCCGCCACCTGAAGCGATTGCAGATAGGCTTCAATATAGAGCGGATCGTCGGTGAGCTGCAGGAAATTCCCGAGATTCAGCGTTAACGTAAGCTGACCGTCGGCCCACTCCAGCAGATCGGTATAGGGTGGGATCGCCCGCGCCATCTCCGCCAGGCTGATTTTAAAGACGATCAGGAACGGCAGCAGAAACAGCAGGATCAGCCACACGTAGGGCAGCGCAATAACCAGCTTGCGCCCGTGGGCCATCTGCAGCCGCGCCAGCCACAGCGCAAAACCGCCAGGTTTTTTTACGCCTGACGGGGGTTCTAATGTACTCATCGCCCTCTCCTTACACCGTCAACACGACGCAGCTATCGGCATCCCAGCACAAACGCACCTCATCACCCCAGGTGGGCGCCCCTTTACGGTAACGGTGTTCGTTCTGCAGCTGAGCGCTCAGCATCTGCCCGCTTTTCAGGCGCACATGGTAGATAGACAGATCGCCGAGATAGGCAATATAGATAACCTCGCCCACCGCGAAGTTATAGCCATCCGCGGGCGGGTCTTCGCAGAGCATGATTTTTTCCGGGCGCAGGGCCACCCACACCGGCACGTTATCGACGACGGAGGCATCGGGATCGACCTTCAGCGGATGGGTCAGGCCCGGAGAGTCCAGCACCAGACCATCTTCCTGCCGCTCTTTCACCAGCCCTTCAAAAACGTTGACCGAGCCGATAAACTCCGCGCTGTAGCGGGTGGTCGGGTGTTCGTAGATTTCCTCCGGCTCGCCGATTTGCACGAACTTGCCGCGGTTCATAATGGCGATACGCCCCGCCATGGTCATCGCCTCTTCCTGATCGTGGGTCACCATCACGCAGGTAACGCCGACGCGCTCAAGGATATCGACCACTTCCAGCTGCATCCTGTCGCGCAGCTTCTTATCCAGCGCCCCCATTGGCTCATCAAGCAGCAGCAGTTTCGGTCTTTTCGCCAGGCTGCGGGCCAGGGCCACGCGCTGACGCTGGCCGCCGGAGAGCTGATGCGGTTTACGCTTTGCGAACTCCTGCATATGCACCAGCGCCAGCATCTCCTGCACCCGGCTGGTGATTTCGGCCTTGGGCAATTTGTCCTGCTTGAGGCCAAAGGCGATATTCTGCTCCACCGTCATATGGGGAAACAGCGCGTAGGACTGGAACATCATATTAATCGGCCGCTGATACGGCGGCACCCGCGCCAAATCGACACCATCCAGGACAATTTGTCCGGCGGTAGGCTGTTCAAATCCCGCCAGCATGCGCAGCAGGGTTGACTTGCCGCAGCCGGATGCGCCCAGCAGGGCAAAAATTTCACCTTTATAAATGGTGAGATTGACGTCATCGACGGCGTGCTGGCCATCAAAGGACTTGGTTAAATTACGGATTTCCAGCAGCGGGGTCAGCGCTTTGGGGGTTTTCGCCTGCGGGCGAGGAATCACATCATTCACGGGGTGTTCTCCGGCAGAAATCAAATCATGGTGCAGGCGCACCATCGCGGTGCGCCTGTTGCCGGCAGCGCGACGCTTATCCGGCCTACAACTCACGGAGAATTACTTACCGCTTTTCACCTTCGTCCATGCGCGAGTACGCACGCGGTCGATTTTCGGATCCTGGACTTTCAGGGTGAACAGCTTGGCGAAGACGTCAGCCGGCGGGTAAATGGCCGGATTATTGCGGATCGCTTCGCTGACCAGCGGAACAGAGGCTTTGTTGCCGTTAGCGTAATAGACATGATCGCTGATGTGGGCGATAACATCCGGACGCATCAGATAGTTCAGGAACTGATAAGCCTCATCTTTGTTTTTCGCATCCGCCGGCATGGCGAAGACGTCGAAGAACGCCAGCGCCCCCTCTTTCGGAATATAGTAGGAAACATTCACCCCGTTTTTCGCTTCTTTCGCCCGGTTAGCCGCCTGCCATACGTCGCCCGCCCAGCCTATAGCGACGCAGATATCACCGTTCGCCAGGTCGTTGATGTACTGAGAGGAGTGGAAATAGCGAATATTCGGACGCAGCTTCAGCAGCAGGTCGGTCGCCGGGCCGGTGTAGTCATCGGCTTTAGTACTGTTAGGATCTTTGCCGAGATAGTTCAGCACGGTAGCGAAAATCTCTTCCGGGGCATCCAGGAAGGAGACGCCGCAGCTTTTCAGCTTTTCCAGATTTTCCGGCTTCATCACCAGATCCCAGCTGTCCAGCGGCGCATCTTTGCCCAGCACGGCTTTCACTTTATCGATGTTGTAGCCTATGCCGGTTGTCGCCCACAGGTACGGGATCGCGTATTTATTGTCGGGGTCGTGCTTCGCGACCAGCTTCAATACTTCCGGGTCGAGATTTTTCCAGTTGGGAAGCTTACTTTTATCCAGCGGCTGGAATACCCCGGCCGCCAGCTGGCGCTCAAGGAAGCTCGCCGACGGCACCACCAGGTCAAAACCGGTGCTGCCCGCCATGAGCTTACCCTCCAGCACTTCGTTGGAGTCAAAGACGTCATACACCACTTTAATACCGGTCTCTTTTTCAAAATTCGCCACCGTATCCGGCGCAATATAATCAGACCAGTTATAAACATGCAGGGTTTTTTGTTCGGCTGCGAGCGAACCGGCAGAAACGGCCATCAGCGCACCCGTAACCAGACCTGTTAACCATTTTTTACCAAAGGCGGTCATATCTCTTATTCCTTCTCAATGCCCGTTAACAAGCGGGCTGAATATACGCACTTGTTCGCATGCAATAATCATGCATATTTTTTCATTGCCTAAGAAAAGGAGAGAGGACCTCTCCCGGAATGGTTGCCCGCAACTGGAAGCAGCGTCAGAATAACTGTAGCCAGAATAAGAGGCTATAGCCCAGGTAAAAAAACGGCTTTTATCAATTTTTTATGCAATAAGGGTCTATGTGATAAGCCGAAAGCGGCGGAATGGCGGTGAAAAATTCTTTTCCGGAAGGTTAATAGCAGAATAAAAGCATGTAATACGCAGCCGCTATGGCAGTGGCTGCGCTATTTTTCGACAGGCTTAGTGAAGAAAATGGTACTGAATATTCTCAGCCACCGGCTCTTCTTCCTCAGACTTATACAGCACCTGATTGGCGCTGGCTTCGAGGATGACCATCGATATCTGTTCTTCGCTCTGGCGGAAAAACCACGCGAACTGATCGATCGTCACGCCGACGCCTACGGTCAAGGCCTGGCACACCACCAGCTTCGGCAGATTATCATCCTGAATATCGAGGAAAGCTTTCACCGTCAACGAACTGGCGTTAATCGCAGAAAGATCGGCGGAGAGCGGCAGCAGCGCGGAGGGTTTCACCTCTGCCAGCGCGGAGAAAAGCACCACGTTATCCACCAGGTCAAGTTTGGCATCAAAAATGCCTTCAAAATTTTGCATATGCGGCAGGTGCAGTGCCTGGCAGGAATCACACTCAAAAAAGCTGATGCCCAATTCGTCGAGCCATTGACGTAACGTATCAAGACCCGGAACGACCAGTGAATCCATATGACCTGTGACCTCTTACTGTGAAAAATGCGACGCCATAGCTTACGCAAAAAAAGCGCCGTATTCCATGATGGTGTCGTGAAAGGGAATTATCCGCCCATTTTCAGACAAAATCCGGGCGTGGCTTGTCGTTCGATCCAGGCGATCATTTTGCCGGCAATATCGACGCCGGTGGTGGTTTCAATTCCTTCCAGCCCAGGAGAAGCATTGACCTCCATCACCAGAGGACCGCGCGCGGCGCGCAGGATATCAACGCCGGCCACGTCCAGCCCGAGCGTTTGCGCGGCCTTGATGGCCATTTCACGCTCCTGCTCGCTGATATACGCCACCGATGCCACGCCGCCGCGATGCAGGTTAGAGCGAAAATCCCCCTCCTTCGCCCGCCGTTCAATCGCCGCCACCACTTCATTACCCACCACGAGGCAGCGCACGTCCCGCCCCTTTGCCTCGGCGATATACTCCTGCACCAGAATATGCGCATTCAGGCCGCGAAAAGCATCGATGACGCTCTCTGCCGCCTGGCGCGTTTCGGCCAGCACGACGCCGATGCCCTGGGTACCCTCCACCAGCTTTACCACCAGCGGCGCGCCGCCAACCATGGCAATCAGGTCGCTGGTATCGTCTGGCGAATGGGCAATACCGGTGAGTGGCAGATCGATCCCCTGACGGGCCAGCAGCTGGAGCGAGCGCAGCTTGTCGCGGGCGCGGGTGATCGCCACCGATTCATTCAGCGGATAGCTGCCCAGCAGCTCAAACTGACGCAGCGCCGCGGTACCATAGTAGGTGATCGCCGTGCCAATGCGCGGGATCACGGCGTCAAAATGCGGGAGCTGGCGACCTTTATAGTGAATCGACGAGGCCACCGGGCTGACGTTCATATAACAGGAAAGCGGATCGAGGATTTCCACCTGGTGTCCGCGTTTTTGCGCGGCTTCGCGCAGGCGTCGACATGAATAAAGCGTTCCATCCCGGGATAATATGGCAATTTTCACCCTGCACCTCTGCGAAAAGACCCGCTCTGGCGGGCCTCTGGTAGTCAATTAGCGCTGACCTGCGGAATTTCCTTGCGTCAGACCGAGGGCAGTTTACACGCAATCAGCGCGTAGCCCATCCCTGCTTATGCAGATATTGCAGAATAAACGGACGGCTCTCTTTAACAATAGTCCGACGGATATGGTCGCTCCAGGTATCGCGACGCGTATTGCTGCCGCGAGAGAGATAATACTGCGCTATCTGCTCGTCATATTCCGCAAGCACCGCGTCGTCCAGCGGCTGATAGTGATTTTCATGCACCAGCATCGCCGACGGCATGCGCGGTTTCACCTCCGGGTTATCGTCCGGCCAGCCAAGGCACAGGCCAAACAGCGGCAGTACGTGCTGCGGGAGCTTCAGCAGCTCGGTCACCGCATCGATATTGTTGCGCAGGCCGCCAATATAGACGCCGCCGAGGCCAAGGGATTCCGCCGCCACCAGCGCATTCTGCGCCAGAATCGCGGTATCGACGCAGCCCAGCAGCAGCTGTTCGGCGAGGCCCAGCTGAGCGTCCGGGCAGATTTGCAGATTGCGATTGAAATCAGCGCAGAATACCCAAAATTCAGCGGCCTGCGCTACGTGCTGCTGGCCGCCGCTCAGCGGGACCAGCTGTTGGCGTATTTCCGGGTCGGTAACGCGAATAATTGAGGAACATTGTAAAAAACTGGAGCTGGAAGCGCCCTGCGCGCTGGCAATAATCGCGGCGCGCTGTTCGTCGCTTATCGGCGCGTCGGTAAAATGGCGAATAGAACGGTGGCTACGCAGCAGCTCAATGGTCGGCGTCATCTCGTTTTTCTCTGTCAGGCAATGAAGAAGGTGGGGTTTTCGTTTGCGTCAACTGCGGGGCAATCACTTTCGCCACTCGCCACATTAACGCCACGGCGGCCGGAAGCATCAGCAGGATCCCCGCGAAGATCATCAGGAGCGCCGCCGTTGGGCTGGAAAACGGCGCGGGCAGGCTGACGTACTGGTTGAGCGAGAGCCAGGCCAGGGTCAACAGCACCATGCCGATAATCTCGACTACCAGAATGCTTTTTGGTAATGCAGCGGGCGATCGCATAACGCTCCTTCGGTCAAAATCATGCACGCTCCCGGGCAAAAACCGGTCGCGTATCAGGGGAGTATAGCGGTTTCATCAGCAGAATATTTACCAAACATAGCCTTAAGCCATCGAAGCAAAAGGCAGAACCTTCTTTCCCTCCTCGACATAACGCGGCATGATACGCGGCATTCGCCATCCGGCTGAGGTTTAAGGAGAAGGACTATGTTTACGGTAATTTTTGGTCGTCCAGGCTGCCCCTATTGCGTTCGCGCCAAAGAGCTGGCGGAAAAACTGAGCAACGAGCGTGATGATTTTAACTATCGCTATATTGATATTCACGCTGAAGGCATCAGCAAAGCCGACCTGGAAAAAACCGTGGGTAAACCGGTTGAAACCGTACCGCAGATTTTTGTCGATCAGAAGCACATTGGCGGCTGCACTGACTTTGAAGCCTGGGCGAAAGAGAATCTCGGCCTGTTCGCCTGAGACGGCTCACTCCTCTGACGAGTGCCTGCGTCTGGTATCAAGCCAGGCGCAAATAAATAAAAAGCACAGCGCGCCCAGCGCGCACCAGAACACCGCGCTAAACAGCCACGCCAGTTCCTGCCAGAAAGAACGCTCGGTCACAAAGAAAAGCCGCATAACTACCAGACAGACAGGTGCAGCCAGCATCGCGCCGATAAGCGGACGCAGTACCCGCTGCCCGGGAGAGAGGCAGCTTGCCGCCGCACCGGGGAGCAAAAAGAACAGCAGCCCGAGCTCAGGGTGACCGGTAGCCCGAAAGGCGCCTTTCATATGTAACAGTAGTGATAAACAAACCACGATAAATAGAAAGAACCCACAGATAACACCGGCCCAAGCACGCTCAGATTTCACGACATCCTCCTGATTTTGCCTCTAACCAACTTCCACTTCGCCCAGTCAGATAAAGATTCTGGCAATCCATGCCAATAAAAGATCCCGTCAATGTAAACACGATTGTTACTAGCCGCAGCCTCCAGGAAAGATTAAACTGTCGACTATATTTTGCTGGTTATAACGGGATGCCAGAATAGCGTTCGGGACAACGCGAACACTGGACCAACCTTAGACCAAATAACCATTTCCTTCAACAACTTACTAGTAAATGAGAAGTTGGCTTTCGTGAATATAAACGTCGCAGATTTGTTAAACGGGAATTACATCCTGTTATTGTTCGTTGTGCTTGCATTAGGACTCTGCCTCGGGAAACTGCGTCTCGGGTCGGTACAACTTGGTAATTCCATTGGCGTTTTAGTGGTTTCCCTATTATTAGGGCAACAGCATTTCAGTATTAACACTGATGCCCTCAATCTCGGCTTTATGCTGTTTATTTTCTGCGTCGGCGTGGAAGCGGGGCCCAACTTTTTTTCTATTTTTTTTCGCGACGGCAAAAATTACCTGATGCTCGCGCTGGTGATGGTCGGCAGCGCGATGCTGATCGCCATGGGGCTGGGTAAGCTCTTCGGCTGGGATATCGGCCTGACGGCCGGGATGCTCGCCGGCGCCATGACCTCCACGCCCGTGCTGGTGGGCGCCGGGGATACGCTACGGCACTTCGGCATGCCCAGCGACCAGCTCGCCCTCTCGCTCGATCATCTGAGCCTCGGCTATGCGCTGACCTACCTGATTGGCCTGGTCAGCCTGATCGTTGGCGCCCGCTATATGCCGAAGCTGCAGCATCAGGATTTGCAGACCAGCGCCCAGCAAATCGCCCGCGAGCGCGGCCTCGATACCGACTCCCGGCGTAAGGTCTATCTGCCGGTGATCCGCGCCTACCGCGTCGGTCCGGAGCTGGTGGCGTGGGCTGATGGTAAAAACCTGCGCGAGCTGGGCATTTACCGCCAGACCGGCTGCTACATTGAGCGCATCCGCCGCAACGGCATTCTCGCGAACCCGGACGGCGATGCGGTGCTGCAGATGGGCGATGATATCGCCCTGGTAGGTTACCCGGATGCCCATGCCCGCCTCGACCCAAGCTTCCGTAACGGTAAAGAGGTCTTCGACCGCGATCTGCTCGATATGCGCATCGTCACCGAAGAGATCGTGGTCAAAAACCACAACGCCGTCGGCCGCCGCCTGGCGCAGCTGAAGCTTACCGATCACGGTTGCTTCTTAAACCGCGTTATCCGCAGCCAGATCGAAATGCCGATCGACGACAACGTCGTTCTCAATAAGGGTGATGTGCTGCAGGTTAGCGGCGACGCGCGTCGCGTTAAAACCGTGGCGGATCGTATCGGCTTTATCTCCATCCACAGCCAGGTGACCGACCTGCTCGCCTTCTGCGCCTTCTTTATCGTTGGCCTGATGATCGGCATGATCACCTTCCAGTTCAGCTCGTTCAGCTTCGGCATCGGTAACGCCGCCGGCCTGCTGTTTGCCGGCATCATGCTCGGCTTCCTGCGCGCCAACCATCCAACGTTCGGCTATATCCCGCAGGGGGCGCTGAATATGGTGAAAGAGTTCGGCCTGATGGTATTCATGGCCGGCGTGGGGCTCAGCGCCGGCGCCGGCATTAATAACGGCCTCGGCGCCGTCGGCGGTCAGATGCTGGCGGCAGGCCTTATCGTCAGCCTGGTGCCGGTGGTTATCTGCTTCCTGTTCGGCGCGTACGTCCTGCGCATGAACCGCGCGATGCTCTTCGGCGCCATGATGGGCGCCCGCACCTGCGCGCCGGCGATGGAAATCATCAGCGATACCGCGCGCAGCAATATTCCGGCGCTGGGATACGCCGGGACCTACGCCATCGCTAACGTGTTGTTAACCCTGGCGGGTACGCTGATTGTCATCATCTGGCCGGGGCTACAGTAAACTTTTCAGAAAAAAAACGCGTATACGCAGAACTTTTTTTGCTGGCATCAGTCATAAGTAGTGCCACTGCTTTTCTTTGATGTCCCCATTTTGTGGAGCCCATCAACCCCGCCACTTAGGTTCAAGGTTGATGGGTTTTTTGTTTTCTGCGCCCCGCTCACGCTCCCGCCAGCCGGTCTACCATCAGTCGAATCGCTTCTCTCGATAGCGGCGCTCTGTCGGTCACGAAGTGCAGCGTCATGCCCTCGATAAAGGCGTCAAGCCCGCGGGCCGTTGCCGGTTCAAACCACTGCTCAAGAGTCTGCTGGCTGCGCAGCATCCAGTTCTGCATGACCGCTTTTAAATTCGGCTGGCTGCTGCAAAAAGCATACAGCTGATACATCAGCTCCATATTGCGCGCGGTGGTGACCTGGGCGCTAAAAATCAGTTCGGCAATGGCGTCACAGGCCTCTTCGCGGCTATGCACATCGGCAAAAAATTGCTGATACTGCGCCGACATCTGACCGGTAAACAGGCTGAACGCCTCTTCGACCAGCGCCTCAATGCCGCTGAAATAGTAGGTCAGCGAGCCCAGCGGCACGCCCGCGCAGGTGGCGATTTTCCGGTGCGTAACCGCGTGGATACCGTGTATCGCGATCGTGTCCAGCGTCGCCTGCAAAATCCGCTCCCGGCGCTGCGGGTCGTTTGGTCGACGGGCCATACTCTTTTCCTCTTTCATTTAAAATGCCTCAGGCTGAATCGAATCATAGAGGTCAATAAAAAAGCATTCCTCAGCAAGCAACCTGGATGTACAAATGTACACAACCTTGCTAATGTTGTCTGCATCTCTTCACTCTCGGGCATTTACGGATGACAGCGCAAACCTCCCGCAGAGCCCTTCAGCTAAGGCTGTGGGCGCTCTTCATGTTCTTTTTTATCCCCGGATTACTCATGGCCTCATGGGCGACCCGCACGCCGGCGATTCGCGATCTGCTCGCGCTATCGACGGCGGAAATGGGGATTGTATTATTTGGACTATCCATAGGTTCGATGAGCGGCATCCTCTGCTCAGCGTGGCTGGTCAATCGATTCGGCACCCGTAAAGTGATTCGCGCCACCATGTCCTGCGCGGTGGTCGGCATGCTGGTGCTCAGCGCCGCGCTATGGTTTACCTCGGCGGTGCTGTTTGCTATTGGCTTAGCCATCTTCGGCGCCAGCTTTGGCTCCGCGGAAGTGGCCATTAACGTCGAAGGCGCCGCCGTTGAACGTGAGATGAATAAAACCGTCCTGCCGATGATGCATGGTTTCTACAGCTTCGGTACGCTCGTCGGCGCCGGGATTGGTATGGCGGTAACCGGCTTCGGCCTGCCCGCCGCGCCGCACATCCTGCTGGCGGCGCTGGTGGCCGTCGCCCCCATTGCTATCGCCATTCGCGCGATCCCCGAAGGCACCGGCAAAAATGCGGCGGAAGCGGCGCGCCATGAAGGCAAAGGCCTGCCGATATGGCGCGATGCCCAGCTGCTGCTGATTGGCGTGATCGTCCTGGCCATGGCCTTTGCTGAAGGCTCCGCCAACGACTGGCTGCCGCTGCTAATGGTTGACGGCCACGGCTTCAGCCCAACCTCCGGCTCGCTGATTTACGCAGGCTTCACCCTCGGCATGACCCTTGGCCGCTTTACCGGCGGCTGGTTTATTGACCGCTACAGCCGGGTGACGGTGGTTCGCGCCAGCGCGGTAATGGGCGCCCTGGGCATTGGCCTGATTATTTTCGTCGATAACCCGTGGGTCGCCGGTCTCTCCGTACTATTATGGGGCCTCGGCGCATCGCTGGGCTTCCCGCTGACCATTTCTGCCGCCAGCGACACCGGCCCCGATGCGCCGAAGCGCGTCAGCGTGGTGGCGATTACCGGCTACCTCGCCTTCCTCGTCGGGCCGCCGCTGCTGGGCTTTCTCGGCGAACACTTCGGCCTGCGCAGCGCCATGATGGTGGTGCTGGCACTCGTGCTGGTCGCGGCCATCGTCGCCCGCGCGGTAGCGAAGCCACAATCTGAACCCGTGATGGAGAACAGTTAATGAGCATCAAATTGATTGCGGTAGACATGGACGGCACCTTTCTGAGCGATGCCAAAACCTATAACCGTCAGCGCTTCCTCGCCCAGTATCAACGGATGCGCGAGCAGGGCATCCGCTTCGTCGTTGCCAGCGGCAACCAGTATTACCAGCTTATCTCCTTCTTCCCCGAAGTGGCCCATGAGATCGCCTTTGTCGCCGAAAACGGCGGCTGGGTGGTCAGCGCCGGAGAAGATGTGTTTAACTGCCGGATGCCGCAGGAGCATTTCAATACTGTTATCGACCATCTCCAGACGCTGGCCAACATTGAAATCATCGCCTGCGGCAAGCGCAGCGCTTATACCCTCAACCAGTATAATGATGAGCTGAAAGCGGTCGCGGCGAAGTATTATCATCGCCTCGAACTGGTCGACGACTTTAATCATATTGCTGATGATGCAATTCTGAAGTTCGGCCTCAACGTGCCGGACCAGCTGATCCCGCAGATACAGCCGAAGCTGCACGCCGCACTTGGCGATATGGTGACCGCGGTCGCTACCGGCTACGGCAGCATTGACCTGATTATTCCCGGCGTGCATAAAGCCAACGGACTGCGCATCCTGCAGGAGCGCTGGGGCATCGAGAACCATGAAGTGGTGGCGTTTGGCGATAGCGGCAACGATATCGAAATGCTGCAGCATGCCGGCTTCGGTTTCGCCATGGCCAACGCCGCCGCGCCGGTGAAGGCCGTCGCCGGCTACCGCGCGCCGCACAATAACGAAGAAGGCGTGCTGCATATTATTGATAAAGTGCTTAATCGCGAAGCGCCGTTCGCCTGAGGCCGCGCCTGCTGCGGCGCGTAACGTCGCAGCAGGGTATCTGAAGATTACTGCGGTTCGAGGGAGCTGCCTACGCGTTTATCCTTCAGGAAGTAGACCGTCATCGCCAGCCAGAGCACCCCGCTCATCAGGTTGAGCAAGCTGAAGAGACCGCTGCCGCCAGCCTCATAGGCGTGCTTGCTCACTTCGATACCCACGGTAAAGATCAGCATTTGCAGCATCCCCATCGCCGCCGACACCGTTCCCTTGCTCATCTCGCTGGCAAACAGCGTCAGGCGTACCAGCCCGGCGTTAGCGAGCCCAATCCCGAAGGCGTAAATGCTCAGCCCGGCGGTCATCCACAGATACGCATGGGTTGACGCCACCGTCGCGACGGCGGCGATCAGCAGGCCGATCATAATTGGCCAGCCGCCGAGAATAATCAGCGAACGCACCGTCTTGCGGGAAGTCTGGCGCGCCAGCACCAGGTTACCGGCAATCAGCGCGCCAAATATCGGCACCTGCAGCAGACCATACTCGTAGCTGGTCGCCTGCTCCCCGCTGATGATGATCACCGGCGATTGAGCAATCCACGCCAGCAGCGGCAGGCTGACAAAGCCGGTGGCCAGCGCGCCGGCGACAAAACGCAGGTTTTTCAGCACTTCACGATAATCACGCCCCAGCTCTTTAACCGATAGCTTCTCCCCCATGCGGGTGGCGGTTTCCGGCATCGCCTTCTGTAGCCCAAAAAAGGCGATAGCGGCCAGCACGGCAAACAGGACAAACATCATCTCCCACGGCAGGAGATGAACCCAGGCCGCGCCCACCAGCGGCCCAAGCAGCGGCGCAATCAGCGCGACGTTGGCCATCAGCGCCGTGATCTTGATGCACACCGCCTCTTCAAAAGACTCCTGTATCGCCGCATAGCCAACCGCGCCGATAAAGCACAGGCTGATGCCCTGCAAAAAGCGCAGCAGCGTGAACTGCTCAATCGTCTGCGCCAGCAGCGTCGCCAGGCAGGTCACGATAAACCACACCACCCCGGTCAGCATGACCGGACGGCGGCCGATGCGATCCGAAAGCGGCCCCAGCAGCCACTGCAAAAACATACCGCCGGCCAGATAGGCGGTCATTGAGGTCGGAACCCACTCATTGCCCACGCCAAACTCTTCCACCACCGAGAGCATACCCGGCTGGATCATGTCATTGCCGATATAGGTGGCGAATTCGTATAACACCAGGCACAGCGGAAAGAGCAGCGCCTGACGTCCGAGGCGTTTGCCTGAAAGCGAAGAATTGTGCATGAAATCTCTTATTTAAATAAAACCGCGCAAAGTTTAATGAAAGTCGTGCCGGGGAGATAGTGAATTGTGAGCGATGAAGAGAAATATCGCCACGCAGAGACCGCGTCGCCATTACCGAATGAAAATCCCACTGTATATATTTCGTTTATGTTTCAATTAGATTACAGGCTATATACTCCTTTACTCAGTCTGTTAACGAAGCCATATGCCCACTTTCATTCATAACAAACTGATAATTAAGACAATACTGCTTTACCTTATCGCCACCGTTTTTTAAGGTGAGCGGCTTGTTGCTAACGGACCTAAGAGCCTGGATGTATGCTGGAAAATATTAACTACTCGCTGTTTGCATTCCTCAATGCCACCCCCGCGTCGCCGTGGTGGGCGATTGAAATCGCGACGTTCATCGCCAAAGACCTGATTATTATTGTGCCATTATTGGTATTCGCCTTATGGCTTTGGGGGCCAAACCAGCGTCAGCTAGTATTTAAGGTGATGATGGCGCTCGCGATTAGCCTCACGCTTTCATGGATATTCGGCGTGTTTTTTCCGCATGAACGTCCCTTTGCCGCCGGTGTGGGCTATAACTTCCTGCATCATTCACCCAATAACTCCTTCCCAAGCAATCACGGTACTATCTGCTTTACCTTTGCGCTGGCCTTTATGTTCTGGCACCGCCTGTGGTCGGGCGCGCTGCTTATCGCCGTTGCCTGCGCGATTGCCTGGTCCCGGGTCTATCTCGGCGTTCACTGGCCGATGGATATGCTGGGCGGGCTGCTCACCGCGATGATCGCCTGCCTTAGCGCCCAACTGCTGTGGCAAAGCGGCGGAAAAACCCTCTATCAGCATCTGCAGCGGCTGTACCGCCTGTTCTTTTCGCTGCCGATTCGCAAAGGCTGGGTGCGCGAATAGACGTTCCTGACCAGCCGGTAAAGTTGCGGCAGCGCCCGATTCCTGCGCGTGACTAAGCCTCTTCCGGCAGGTAAAATCGCCGCTGACGCCCTGTCAATGCAGGGCGCTTTCAGCTTAGAGGGAATATGGAAACTCGTCGTGACGAACGCATCAGCCAGCTTATTCAGGCACTCAAGCGCAGTGATAAACTCCATCTAAAAGAAGCGGCCACCCTGCTTGGCGTGTCAGAGATGACCATTCGTCGCGACCTCAACGGCCACAGCGGCCCGGTCGTGTTGCTGGGCGGCTATATCGTTCTGGAGCCGCGCAGCGCAACGCACTATCTGCTGAGCGATCAGAAAACGCGCCTTGTGGATGAAAAACGCCGCGCAGCCCGCCATGCGGCAAAGCTGCTTGAGCCCCACCAGATGGCCTTTTTTGACTGCGGGACCACCACGCCGTGGATCATCGACGCCATCGATAGCGCCCTGCCCTTTACCGGCGTCTGCTATTCGCTCAATACCTTTCTTTCCTTACAGGAAAAGCCCCAGTGCCGCGCGATTTTGTGCGGCGGCGAGTTCCACGCCAGCAACGCCATTTTTAAACCGCTAAGCCTGCAGGATACGCTGAGCCACCTGTGCCCGGACATCGCGTTTTATTCCGCCGCGGGCGTCGATTGCGAGCAGGGCGCGACCTGTTTTAACCTGGAAGAACTGCCGGTCAAACACTGGGCGATGAAAAGCGCGCGCTACCACGTGCTGGTTGTCGATCACAGTAAATTCGGCAAAGTCCGGCCGGCGCGGATGGGGGATTTATCGCAGTTTGACGTAATAGCCAGCGACGTGTGTCCGGATGACGATCTGCTCGCGCTGGCGAAGGAAAAACAAATTTCACTGCTTTACTAACCGCGCCCCGCAGGGCGCGGCCTGCATTTTAAGAGAACCAACCGCCGAACCAGCCGTGCAGTTTCATCAGCACGAAATCGATCATCCGGCTAAAGAAACCGCCTTCGTTTACCGCTTCCATCACAATCAGCGGCCGCTGCTCAATGGTTTTATCATTCAGTTTAAAGTCGATGGTGCCGACAACCTGCCCTTTGGTCAGCGGCGCGGTCAGCTGCGTATCGTTCAGGGTGTAGCTGGCCTTGAGGTTTTTCAGCTGGCCTTTCGGCAGCGTGATGGAACCCGCCTCGCCCGCCCCCAGCTTCGCTTCACTGCTATCGCCAAACCAGACGCGCTGGGTAATGAAGGTGGCATCGGGTTTAATCGGCGTCACGGTTTCATAGAAGCGGAAGCCCCAGGTCAGCAGTTTTTCTGATTCGTTAAAACGGATACGGTCAGTTTTGGTGCCGAGCACGACGGCAATCAGGCGCATATCGTTTTGCGTCGCGGAAGAGACCAGATTGTAGCCCGCCCCGGCTGTGGTCCCGGTTTTCACCCCGTCAGCGTTGAGGTTCGTGCTCCACAGCAGGCGGTTGCGGTTCGGCTGGCGGATTTTGTTGAAGGTGAACTCTTTTTCTTTATGGATCGCATACTCTTCCGGTACGTCATGGATCATCGCTTTGGTGAGCAGCGCCATATCGCGGGCGGTACTGAACTGGCCCGGCGCGTCCAGACCGTGCACGGTCATAAAGGTGGTGTTGGTCAGGCCCATTTTCTGCGCATAGCCGTTCATCAGGCTGACAAACGCGTCCTGGCTGCCCGCCACGTAGTCGGCTATCGCGATGCTGGCGTCGTTGCCCGACTGAATGATGACGCCCTTGTTAAGATCTTCTACCGACACCTGCATCCCCGGCTTGAGAAACATCACCGAAGAGCCGCGCAGCGCCGGGTTACCGGTGGCCCACGCATCGCGTCCGATGGTCACCATATCAGTAGACTTAATCTTACCCGCCTTTAACGCCTGGCCGACAACGTAGCTGGTCATGATTTTGGTCAGGCTCGCCGGGTCGAGTTTTTCGTCGGCATTGCCTTCGCTGAGCACTTTGCCGCTGGCATAGTCCATCAGGATCCAGGCTCGCGCGTCAATGGATGGCGCATCGGGGAGTTGTTCCGCCGCCTGCACCGCAGGCGCAACGAGAAGTAAAAGCGCGCAGCCTGCCGCGAGGCCGCGAAGGGAAAAAGCATCATGCGTCATAAGAGCCACCCAAGTATCCTTTCCAAACAAAAATATGCCGCCACACTCGTTCCGCGCCGCAGCAGCCGGTGAGTAAAGCGTACAAATGACCTTAAAGAAACAGCGAGTTGGTAAAGTTTTTAAAGTTTACGCAATAACCTCGTCCGGTGCTGCAAACAGCGCAATTTTTTTGATCGCGGTTGCCTAAATATTAACTTTATTATGGCATGCAAAAAAATAGTTTAGCAAATTCAATGATCTGCAATATTTTCAATAATATAGCACTGTTTACTTCAGGACAAGTGCGTACAAATACGGACATTTGATTGCCCCAAATCGTGCCCCAAAGGTCATTTTGCCCCAAAATCTGCCCCAAATAACAGTTCAACAAAGAGCAGCTTAGAGTAATCTGAAAGACGCTCGGGAGTCGGCAGATTGCTGGTTTGTGTGCTGACCGGTCTGTACAATCACCCACGGTGTCTATTCTGCTCGAATGGCACCAGCCCTGCCCGATAGCTCTTGCATGCGGCTACCTGATGGGGCACTTACTCTGTGACTCTTCTGGCACTACTACTGCTTACAGTAACTTCTGGTAACGATTTTGCCGCCCGACGTAAAGCAGTGTTGAAGGCAATTAAAGTGACTGGCCGACGTTCGTACTTCACACGATTCGAGTGACTCTGAAACACAAAAACGTCATCTGGATAGTTTTCCCTTCTACGATCAATTATCGCTATCGCTGGAGGCGTCAATTCAACACGCAGTGCTTTCAGGCGTCCCTGTTCTCGTAGCAGTATAGAATCACCATCAGTATCATCGTGGCGAAGCGCCAGCAACCTCCCGACGCTTAGCCCCGTGTGAAAGATCAGTGCCCACAAATCAGCCCAAGTATCTGAGATGTTAGCAAGTTGACTATTTATTACCAAAAATTGCGCGAACGTTAACGTTTTCTTACTACTCACAGTTAACCAATCTTTCATCTATTATTCGTGGGGTTATTATCTCAGATGTTAACTTCAGGCAACAGTAGTTAAAGTAAGGTTGCTCTCACCAAGTTTTCAAACAGGGCTATCATCCTGCCTCATATCGTTGATCACGTGCGTTGCAACTCCGAGCACTTCAACCTCATCCATGGCATCACCTTCAATCGATTCTCCCTCAACAGTGATAAATGAACGGCCCATAAGTTTTGCAAACTGAAGTTCTCCAGCAGAGCGGATAAGCAGAATACTCCCCTGCTTCACTTTCATGGACAAATCAAGAACAACATACCCACGGTCAGTTGCAATAACTCTTGAGTTTGCTGTGATGTTGCACAGAGAATTCACTGTCAAAGCAGTTTCAATGTAGTCCGTAGCCGGTGACGGGAACCCCATGATCTGCCCTCCACTAAATACTGTTTATATATGGGTCTTCCCTTGTTGTGGTGGCTGAAGGCATGATAATGGTGTATTTAATCGCCAGAGGTCACCGCCATGGACGAAAAGTCCCTCTACGCTCATATTCTCAATCTGTCCGCTCCGTGGCAGGTAAAGTCCCTTTCTCTCGATGAAAATGCCGGTTCTGTTACTGTCACTGTTGGGATCGCTGAAAACACCCGGTTAGCCTGTCCGACCTGCGGTAAATCCTGTTCTGTTCACGATCACCGTCATCGTAAATGGCGCCATCTTGATACCTGCCAGTTCACCACCATTGTCGAAGCCGATGTTCCCCGCATTATGTGTCCGGAGCATGGCTGCCAGACATTGCCTGTACCGTGGGCAGGGCCTGGCAGCCGGTATACGCTGCTGTTCGAATCGTTCGTGCTCTCATGGCTGAAAATCAG
>NZ_ALNJ01000077.1:0-26720 GCF_000293135.1 Klebsiella sp. OBRC7
AGTTTCATGATCTCTTCCTGGATAGCGATTACGTTTTTGATGATTTTTTTTGTGACTCACATCACAAAAACAAGTCTACGCTTCATCTTCTAAACGATCAACAAAAATGAGATATTAATCACAAAATTTTTAAACCTGCTTTTTAGTTTTGTTTTTTCTGAAACGAAACCATAAAAAAAGCCAGCCTGGAAACCAGACTGGCTTTTAACGTTCAAGCCGGTGTTACATCGCTTTTTTGGTCAACTCGATAACGCGCAGTTTAGCGATCGCTTTGGCCAGTTCCGCAGACGCCTGAGCGTAGTCCACGTCACCATGAGAGCTCTTAATGTGCTCTTCAGCCTTACGTTTCGCTTCCAGGGCTCGCGCTTCGTCGAGATCCTGGCCACGAATTGCCGTATCAGCCAGAACGGTCGTGCTACCCGGCTGCACTTCAAGAATGCCGCCTGACAGGTAGATAAATTCTTCGTGACCGTGCTGCTTAACGATGCGAATCATACCAGGCTTAATGGCGGTGAGCAGCGGTGCGTGCCCCGGGTAAATACCCAGTTCACCTTCGCTACCCGTTACCTGGATTTTCTCGACCAGACCAGAGAACATTTGTTTCTCTGCGCTGACGACGTCCAGGTGGTAAGTCATTGCCATATCACCCTCCGATTAAGGCGTTAAAGTTTTTTGGCTTTTTCCACGGCTTCGTCGATAGAACCGACCATGTAGAACGCCTGCTCCGGCAGGTGATCGTATTCGCCTTCCATGATGCCTTTAAAGCCACGGATGGTGTCTTTCAGGGAGACGTATTTGCCCGGAGAACCGGTAAATACTTCTGCCACGAAGAACGGCTGGGACAGGAAGCGCTGAATCTTACGCGCACGAGCTACCACCAGTTTATCTTCTTCAGACAGTTCATCCATACCCAGGATGGCGATGATGTCTTTCAGTTCCTGATAACGCTGCAGGATGGACTGAACGCCACGAGCGGTGTCGTAGTGCTCCTGACCAACAACCAGCGGATCCAGCTGACGGCTGGTGGAGTCCAGCGGGTCAACTGCCGGATAGATACCCAGAGAAGCGATCTGACGGCTCAGTACCACGGTTGCGTCAAGGTGCGCAAAGGTGGTGGCTGGAGACGGGTCAGTCAAGTCATCCGCGGGTACGTATACCGCCTGTACGGAAGTGATAGAGCCGGTTTTGGTGGAGGTGATACGTTCCTGCAGAACGCCCATCTCTTCCGCCAGAGTCGGCTGGTAACCTACCGCTGAAGGCATACGGCCCAGCAGTGCGGATACTTCAGTACCGGCCAGGGTGTAACGATAGATGTTATCGACGAACAGCAGAACGTCACGACCTTCGTCACGGAACTTCTCAGCCATGGTCAGGCCGGTCAGCGCAACGCGCAGACGGTTTCCCGGCGGCTCGTTCATCTGGCCATACACCAGGGATACTTTATCGATAACGTTAGAGTCGGTCATTTCGTGGTAGAAGTCGTTACCCTCACGAGTACGTTCACCTACGCCCGCAAACACGGAGTAACCGGAGTGCTCGATCGCGATGTTACGGATCAGCTCCATCATGTTTACGGTTTTACCTACACCCGCACCACCGAACAGACCAACTTTACCGCCCTTCGCAAACGGACACATCAGGTCGATAACTTTGATGCCGGTTTCCAGCAGTTCCTGAGAGTTTGACAACTCTTCGTAGGAAGGTGCTGCGCGGTGGATAGCCCAACGCTCTTCTTCACCGATGTCGCCTTTCATGTCTACCGGTTGGCCCAGTACGTTCATGATACGACCCAGCGTTGCTTTACCTACCGGGACTTCGATCGGATGCTCGAGGTCTTTTACTTCCAGACCGCGACGCAGACCGTCGGAAGAACCCATGGCGATGGTACGAACAATACCGCCGCCGAGCTGCTGCTGAACTTCCAGCACCAGATTCTCACTACCATTTTGTACCTCAAGAGCCTCGTACACGCGCGGTACGGCATCCTGAGGGAATTCGACGTCGACCACGGCGCCGATTACCTGGACAATTTTTCCAGTAGCCATCTTGAATCCTCTACGAATTAACCTGGTTATACCGCGGATGCTCCACCGACGATCTCGGTGAGTTCCTGAGTAATGCTGGCCTGACGAGCTTTGTTGTATACCAACTGCAGCTCTTTAATCAGGCTGCCGCCATTGTCGGTCGCGGCTTTCATCGCCACCATACGTGCGGCCTGCTCGCTGGCCAGGTTTTCTACCACGCCCTGATAAACCTGAGATTCCACATAACGGCGCAGCAGGGTATCCAGCAGCGCTTTCGGATCGGGTTCATACAGGTAATCCCAGGATTTACGCTTCAACTCACCATCTTCTGAAGCCGGTAACGGCAGCAGCTGAGTGATGGTTGGAACCTGAGACATGGTGTTAATAAATTTGTTGCTGACAATATACAGCTTGTCCAGACGGCCTTCATCGTAGGCCTGCAACATCACTTTTACCGGACCAATCAGTTCGGACAGGGATGGGTTATCCCCCATACCCGTCACCTGGGCGACAACATTACCGCTAACGGAATTAAAGAACGACACGCCCTTGGAGCCGATCATTGCGAGTTCGCACTGAACGCCTTTATCGGACCATGCTTTCATTTCCGCCAGCAGCTTTTTGAACAGGTTAATGTTCAAGCCACCGCACAGACCACGGTCGGTAGACACCACCAGGTAGCCCACGCGTTTAACGTCGCGTTCTTCCAGGTAAGGGTGCTTATATTCCAGATTACCGTTCGCAAGGTGACCGATCACTTTGCGCATCGTATCTGCATAAGGACGGCTGGCCGCCATACGCTCCTGCGATTTACGCATTTTGGAAGCGGCGACCATTTCCATCGCTTTAGTGATCTTTTGCGTGTTCTGGACGCTTGCGATCTTACTACGTATCTCTTTTGCGCCGGCCATGAGCTTCTCCTCAATGCCTTGCGGCCTGCCCTGAAGCAAGCCGCCAGACTTTACCAGGATTGGGTTGCTTTGAAGGAATCGAGGATGCCTTTCAGCTTGCCTTCGATTTCGTCGTTATAGCCACCGGACTGGTTGATCTCTTGCATCAACGGAGCGTGATCACGGTCGACGTAAGCCAGCAGAGCGGCTTCAAAGCTACCGATTTTCGACAGCTCGACATCCGCCAGATAACCACGTTCTGCCGCGAACAGAACCAGAGACTGCTGCGCAACGGACATCGGCGCATACTGTTTCTGTTTCAGCAGTTCGGTCACTTTCTGACCGTGGTCCAGCTGCTTACGGGTTGCATCATCAAGGTCAGAGGCAAACTGGGAGAACGCCGCCAGTTCGCGATACTGTGCCAAAGCGGTACGAATACCACCGGACAGTTTCTTCATGATCTTGGTCTGAGCTGCACCACCAACACGGGATACGGAGATACCCGGGTTAACCGCAGGACGAATACCGGAGTTAAACAGGTTGGTTTCCAGGAAGATCTGACCATCGGTAATGGAAATTACGTTGGTCGGAACGAACGCAGAAACGTCACCCGCCTGGGTTTCGATAATCGGCAGCGCAGTCAGAGAACCGGTTTTACCCTTCACTTCACCTTTGGTGAAAGCTTCAACGTATTCGACGTTAACACGTGCAGCACGCTCCAGCAGACGAGAGTGGAGGTAAAATACGTCGCCCGGGAATGCTTCACGTCCAGGCGGACGGCGGAGCAGCAGGGAGATCTGACGATAAGCAACGGCCTGTTTAGACAGGTCATCATAAATGATCAGCGCATCTTCACCGCGGTCGCGGAAGTATTCGCCCATTGCGCAACCGGCATATGGTGCCAGGTATTGCAGTGCGGCAGATTCAGATGCGGTAGCAACCACAACGATGGTGTTAGCCAGCGCGCCGTGTTCTTCCAGTTTGCGTACCACGTTAGAAATGGTGGACGCTTTCTGACCGATAGCGACGTAGACGCACTTGATGCCAGAATCACGCTGGTTGATGATGGCGTCGATAGCCAGCGCGGTTTTACCGGTCTGACGGTCGCCGATAATCAGTTCACGCTGTCCACGACCAATTGGGATCATGGCATCAACGGATTTATAACCGGTCTGTACCGGCTGATCGACGGACTGACGTTCGATTACGCCCGGCGCGATAGCTTCAACGGCGGAGAAGCCGTCGTGCTCCAGCGGACCTTTACCATCAATCGGTGCACCCAGGGTGTTAACCACACGTCCCAGCAGACCGCGGCCAACCGGAACTTCAAGGATACGGCCAGTACACTTAACCTTCATACCTTCGGCGAGGTCAGCGTACGGACCCATCACTACTGCACCTACGGAGTCGCGCTCCAGGTTCAGTGCGATAGCGTAACGGTTACCCGGCAGAGCGATCATCTCACCCTGCATACAATCGGCCAGGCCGTGAATGCGGATAACACCGTCACTTACAGAAACGATAGTACCTTCGTTATGAGCCTCGCTCACAACATTGAACTGAGCAATGCGCTGCTTGATCAGTTCGCTGATTTCGGTGGAATTCAGTTGCATGCTCCAGTCCCCTTAAGACTGCAAGACGTCTGCAAGGCGTTCAAGACGGCCGCGTACGCTACCATCAATGACCATATCACCCGAACGGATGATTACGCCTGCCATTACAGACTTATCGATTTTGCAATTCAGCTTAACTTTGCGTGACAGACGTTTTTCCATCGCGGCGGTAATTTTCGCAAGCTGTTCGTCACTCATTTGAGCGGCAGAAATAACTTCTACCTCTGCGGTTGCCTCACTGGCAGCGCGCAGGTGAATGAACTGCTCGAGAACATCAGGGAGCGCTTTCAGACGACCATTTTCAGCCATCACCCGGATCAGGTTTTGACCATTTTCGTCCAGTTGCTCACCACAAACCGCGATAAACACATCAGAGAGCGTTTCCGGCGCCAGTGCGCCAGAGAGTAGCTCTGCCATTTCTTCGTTTTTAGTCACTTCAGCAACAAACGCCAGCATATCCTGCCAGCGTTCAACGCTGTTGTGTTCGACGGCAAAGTCAAAAGCTGCTTTGGCGTAGGGGCGAGCTACCGTTACAAATTCAGACATCAGCCCCTCCCTCCTTACAGTTCAGCGACAAGTTTATCCACGATGTCGCTGTTAGCAGCTTCATCCACGGAACGTTCGATGATCTTCTCGGCGCCAGCAACAGCCAGGATAGCAACCTGCTTACGCAGCTCCTCACGGGCACGTTTACGTTCGGCATCGATTTCAGCCTGCGCCTGTGCGACGATTTTGGTGCGTTCCTGTTCTGCTTCCGCTTTTGCTTCATCCAGGATCTGAGAGCGACGCTTGTTCGCCTGCTCAATGATTACCTGGGCTTCCGCTTTCGCTTTTTTCAGCTGGTCGGTCGCGTTGGCCTGTGCAAGGTCCAAATCTTTCTTAGCGCGTTCTGCAGAAGCTAAACCGTCAGAAATTTCTTTCTGGCGCTTTTCGATGGCAGCCATTAAAGGCGGCCATACATACTTCATGCAGAACCATACGAAGATAACAAACGCGATGGCCTGGCCGAGGATTGTTGCGTTCATGTTCACAGCACAATACCTCTTAAAAAATAACTCTGTGGCTTAGGTTTCTTTCGAACAACTTACTACGCGACGGCGAACATCACGTACAGACCCAGACCTACAGCGATCATCGGGATAGCATCCACCAGACCCATAACGATAAAGAACTGAGTACGCAGCAGAGGAATCAGATCCGGTTGACGCGCTGCGCCTTCCAGGAATTTACCCCCGAGGATGCCGATACCGATCGCAGCACCGATTGCCGCCAGACCCATCATCACAGCGGCAGCCATGTACAGCAGATCCATATTCAGGTTTTCCATGACAGTCTCCAGTTTGTTTCAGTTAAAACGTAGTATGTTGGTAAAAATCAATGCTCTTCAGATGCCATCGACAGATAGACGATCGTCAGAACCATGAAGATGAAGGCTTGCAGCGTAATAATCAGGATGTGGAAAATGGCCCATGGCACATTCAGAATCCACTGTGACCACCACGGCAACAGGCCAGCAATCAGAATGAAAATCAGCTCACCGGCATACATGTTGCCGAACAGTCGCAGACCCAGTGATACAGGTTTTGACAGCAGGCTTACCCCTTCAAGGATTAAGTTGACAGGAATGAACGCCCAGTGATTGAACGGCTGCAGGGTCAGTTCTTTAACGAACCCGCCCACGCCTTTCATTTTGATGCTGTAGAAAAGAATCAGGATAAATACGCCAAGCGCCATCGACAGGGTGATGTTAACGTCAGCTGACGGCACCACGCGCAGAGCAGGCAGACCGAGAACGTGTTCACCGATCCAAGGGATAAAGTCGATAGGCAGCAGATCCATCAGGTTCATCAGGAATACCCAGACGAACACGGTGAGGGCCAGCGGAGCAATGACCTTGCTCTTGCCGTGATACATATCTTTGACGCTGCCATGGACGAAGCCGATGATCATCTCAATGAAGGTCTGGAATTTACCAGGTACGCCGGTTGTCGCCTTTTTAGCCACGCTGCGGAACATAAACAGGAATAACAGACCGAGCACCACTGAGAAAAACATGGAGTCAATGTTGAGCGTCCAGAAGGTGGCCGGGGGGTTGTGCGGATCCACCAGCGAGAATGTACGCAGGTCCAGCTGAAGGTTGTTCAGATGGTGGCCTATGTAATCCTGCGGCGTCATATTTTCTGAAGCCATGATGCCTTTTACCCTTTGTTGTTAATTACAGCTGGCGCCAGAACTTGTACCACCAGCACCAAAACCCACGTCACTATCAGCGGCAAAAATACCACTTTCAAAACCGCCAGCGCCACCGCCAGAAAGGCGAAGGTCAGCAACACCTTGAAGGCTTCACCAATGGCAAAGGACCAGGCCACTCGGCCTTTAGCTGGTGTATGCGCCTGATGACGCCAGGCAAAAATCATAAATATCATGTTCGGCAAAACAACCGCCAAACCTCCACTCACCGCGGAGATGCCCCAGAAAGGGTCTTTGAGGCTGAACAGCAGTCCACTTGCTATTACTGCCAGTAACTGAATAAACAGAAGCTTACGAGCAACGTTTCGACTCAAGAGCGACACTGACATCACGTTTTTACTCCTGCTCCCTTCGAGGTATGTCGCGTGTCGTATAAAACGTCCTTTAAGACGAAGAGTCAAGCATCAAAAAGCGGACAAATTATACGGTGACGCCTCGTGATTTCAAACAATAAGTAGCAAAATAGTGAATAAATGTTTAATTATTTTCCGACAGACAACTTTTCATGCATTTCACCGATCTGTGAGCAGTCATGCAAAACTGCAAACACCGCGAAAAATCGGCAATTAAAGCGTGCATCAGATCACATAATAAACATTTTTCGCGAAATCGAATTAATTCTGTACATAAAACCCAATTTTTTATCCGTTTGATATTCAACATAAAAACCAGGCATTCTTTCTAAAACAATCCTATATACAATAAAAACCTTTTATTGACATTCATAATAAATATTTAACATCAGTATGAACGGCAAGCAGCGAGATTTTTAGCGTACTGATATTTTCAATGTTGACTATTCTGTTGGTAAAGCAACCGGACAAAGTTAACGGAAAGAAAACCCCTGGTAACCCAAGGGTTAAAGACAGGCCGATAATACACTACCGTGACTTTTATTTTTGTAACATCCACGGCCCGTCTTTTTTTCACATTTTTTGATAAAAATTAAATCATTTTTGGCTGAATCACCACAAGGTGACGCTCCCCTTCCAGCTGAGGCACATGCAGTTCGACAACCTCCTTAATGACGACCCCTTCCGGCAGATTTGCCATTTCATCTTCCTGCGCTAAGCCCTTGAGCGCATAAAAGTGACCGTTCTCTGCAGGTAAATGATGGCACCAGCTCACCATGTCATTCAGCGACGCAAATGCGCGGCTAATCACGCCGTCAAACGGCGGCTCTGCCGGGAACTCTTCCACACGGCTTTGTACCGGGGTGACGTTATCCAGTTTGAGCTCATGCTGGACCTGTCGCAGAAAACGTACTCGCTTGCCCAGACTGTCCAGCAGGGTGAAGTGGGATTCAGGACGCACGATAGCCAGCGGGATCCCCGGTAGCCCAGGCCCCGTACCGACATCGATAAAACGCGTTCCTTTTAGGTATGGCGCAACAACAATGCTATCGAGGATGTGGCGTACCAGCATCTCGTCAGGATCGCGAACCGAGGTCAGGTTATAGGCCTTATTCCACTTATCCAGCATGCCAACGTAGGCGACAAGCTGGTTTTTCTGGTGATCGGTAAGTGAAATACCTGCTTCATCAAGCAGACGAGAAAGTTTGTTGAGCACGATCGTTACCTGTTTAAAAACAATGAGCCCGGAGGCGATACGCTTACCGGGCTGAGAAATTGACCTGACGGATATCTGATGCGCTATTCGCCCATGTATCGTTCAGTGGAATATCAGGCGCTACGGCGCAGCATTCCCTGCTTTTTTAACCACACCAGCAAAATCGAGATTGCCGCAGGCGTAATGCCGGAAATACGCGATGCCTGCCCTATCGAAGACGGTTTATGATCGTTCAACTTGGCAATGACCTCGTTCGACAGCCCATTCACCTGGCGATAATCAAGCGTAGCAGGCAGCAACGTGTTCTCGTTGCGCTGTTGTTTCTCGATTTCATCCTGCTGGCGCGCGATGTAGCCTTCGTATTTTACCTGAATTTCGACCTGTTCAGCCGCTTGCTTGTCCTCAAGACCCGGCGAGAACGGCGTCATCTGCACCAGCTGTTCGTAGGTCATTTCCGGACGACGGAGCAAATCTTCACCGTTAGCTTCACGGGACAAAGGCGCCGTCAGTCGAGCATTCACTTCCGCAGCGCTTTCCGCTAGCGGATTAACCCAGCTGGTTTTCAGGCGCTGACGTTCACGTTCAATGCTCTCAAGCTTCTCGTTGAAACGCGCCCAGCGTTCGTCATCCACCAGACCCAGTTCACGACCTTGTTCGGTCAGGCGCAGATCGGCGTTGTCTTCACGCAGCATCAGGCGGTATTCCGCACGAGAGGTAAACATGCGGTACGGTTCTTTGGTACCGAGAGTACACAGATCGTCCACCAGGACGCCAAGGTAAGCCTGAGAGCGGCCAGGCGCCCACCCCTCTTTCTCGGCGGAGAAACGAGCGGCGTTCAGGCCTGCCAGCAGGCCCTGAGCGGCGGCTTCTTCATAACCGGTGGTGCCGTTAATCTGGCCGGCAAAGAACAGGCCATGGATAAATTTACTTTCCAGCGTCGGTTTCAGATCGCGCGGGTCAAAGAAATCGTACTCAATAGCGTAGCCAGGGCGAACGATTTTTGCATTTTCCATCCCCTGCATTGAGCGGACGATTTGCATCTGGACATCGAATGGCAGGCTGGTGGAGATGCCATTTGGATAAATTTCGTTGGACGTCAGTCCTTCCGGCTCGAGGAAAATTTGATGCTGGTTACGATCGGCAAAGCGCATGACCTTGTCTTCGATCGAAGGACAGTAGCGGGGACCGATCCCTTCAATCACGCCGGCATACATCGGGCTGCGATCGAGGTTATTACGGATCACGTCATGCGTTTTCTCGTTGGTATGCGTGACGTAGCACGGCACCTGACGCGGATGCTGCGAAGCATCTCCCATAAACGAGAAGACCGGCATCGGATTATCCCCGTGCTGCTGTGCCAGAACGCTGAAATCAATCGTCCTCGCGTCGATACGCGGCGGGGTACCGGTTTTCAGGCGGCTGACGCGCAGCGGCAGTTCACGCAAGCGGCGGGACAGCGGGATCGACGGAGGATCGCCTGCACGACCGCCGCTGTAGTTATCCAGGCCGATATGGATCTTACCGTCGAGAAAGGTTCCGACGGTCAGTACCACCGCTTTGGCGCGGAATTTAAGCCCCATCTGGGTGACGGCGCCAACAACACGATCGTTTTCGACAATCAGATCTTCCACCGCCTGCTGGAAGATCATCAAATTAGGCTGGTTTTCCAGCGCGGTACGTACGGCCTGCCGGTACAGCACACGGTCTGCCTGAGCGCGAGTCGCCCGTACGGCAGGGCCTTTGCTGGCGTTTAGTATCCTAAACTGGATGCCGGCGTGGTCAATTGCCTTCGCCATCAGGCCGCCAAGCGCATCCACTTCTTTTACCAGGTGTCCTTTCCCAATGCCGCCAATCGCCGGGTTGCAGCTCATCTGCCCCAGCGTGTCGATATTGTGTGTCAAAAGCAGAGTCTGTTGACCCATTCGCGCTGCGGCCATCGCGGCCTCAGTGCCTGCATGACCCCCGCCAATGATGATGACGTCAAAAGGATCCTGATAAAACATGGTGGTATGCCTCGCATAAAGCGGTTTGAAAATAGAGTGAAGCCCGGGCCGTGGATTCTACTCAACTTTAGCCTTTCGAGAAAGCGCCGGGATCCTGAGTATTAAAAAGAAGATCTTTTATTTAGAGATCTGTTTTATTGTGATCTCTTATTAGGATCGGCTTGTCTTGTGGATAAGTCAGATCCGCGATTTAAGATCAAACGCTTAAGAAGGATCGCTTTCTGTGAATGATCGGTGATCCTGGTCCGTATAAGCTGGGATCAAAATGAAGGGTTATACACAGCACAAAAATCAGTCAAGGGTTATACTTTGGATAACTACCGGTTGATCCAAGCTTTTAAGCATAGTTATCCACAGAAGAAAGTATGATCTTTACAATTCTCAGAGCAAGTTTTTCCAGGATCCCAGCCAAATCTCGGCCGGATCTTCCGGAATTTCATGTTCGAGAACGTTAATTTTGAGCGTTTCACCGATCTGTTTTGCCCCGCAGGCGTTGAGCGCCGTCTCGAGCTTATCAATTGCTCCGCAGAAGGTATCGTATTCACGGCTACCGATGCCGACTGCGCCAAAACGGACCGCAGAGAGGTCGACCTGCTTCTCCTGAAGCGCTTCATAGAAAGGCAGAAGATTATCGGGAATGTCCCCGGCGCCATGCGTCGAAGAGATAACCAGCCAGATCCCTTCCGCCTGCAGATCGTCGATCAGCGGGCCGTGCTGAATAGTCGTGCTGTGTCCAGCCTCTTCCAGCTTTTCCGCCAGATGTTCTGATACATATTCTGCGCTACCCAGCGTACTGCCGCTGATAAGAGTTATCTCTGCCATGATCGCCCGCTCCACTATTCAGAGTGGCGTATTGTACGCTGTGAGCGAGCTGGGATCTACCTGTGGAAAAATGTGGGATTAAAAAGCCCGATCATGGGCGGATGGTACGCATAATCGGGTTTTGCAGGACGATCAGCGTTTCAGTGGACTGAATTTCATCAATTGTTTGGATCTTGTTGATAAGTACATGCTGGAGCGCATCAATCGATCGGCACATCACCTTTATAAAGATGCTGTAGTGTCCGGTGGTGTAATAGGCTTCAGTAACCTCATCCAGGCTGTTTAGCCTGGCCAGCGCGGAGGGGTAGTCTTTCGCGCTCTTCAGAATGATGCCGATAAAACATCCTACATCGTAACCCAGCTGCTTGGGACTGACGTCGATGCGTGCACCGGTAATAATTCCGGCCTGCTTCATTTTCTCTACCCGCACGTGAATGGTCCCCGGGCTGACGCCAAACTGTTTTGCCAGTTCAGCATAGGCGGTGCGCGCGTTGGCCATTAAGGCCTCAAGAATGCCGCGGTCCAGATTGTCGATCTGATAATTTTCCATAGGTTTTTCTTATGAAGTTTGACGAATATTTCTATTTTAGCCTCAAATTTTAATGAAACAAAATCGATGCAGGCTTTTTGTTGTTGGATTATTGAATTGCAGCGCTGTTTTGTTGCTTAATCAATGGCAACAGGACGCAGGAGTTATAAAAAATGAAAACCGCATACATCGCAAAACAACGCCAGATTAGTTTCGTTAAGTCACACTTTTCCCGCCAGCTTGAAGAGAAGCTCGGCCTGATCGAAGTCCAGGCGCCGATCTTAAGCCGCGTGGGCGATGGGACCCAGGATAACCTCTCTGGTTGCGAAAAAGCGGTTCAGGTTAAAGTGAAAACACTTCCAGACGCCCAGTTCGAAGTGGTTCATTCACTGGCGAAGTGGAAGCGTCAAACCCTGGGACAACACGACTTCAGCGCGGGCGAAGGGCTGTACACGCACATGAAGGCCCTTCGCCCCGATGAAGACCGATTAACTCCCATCCATTCCGTTTACGTTGACCAGTGGGACTGGGAGCGCGTAATGGGTGATGGAGAGCGCCACTGCGGCACGCTGAAAGCAACCGTTGAAGCGATCTATGCCGGGATCAAAGCGACCGAAGACGCCGTCAGTAAAGCGTTTGGCCTCACGCCTTTCTTGCCGGAGACGATCCAGTTTGTTCACAGCCAGGAGCTTTTAAGCCGCTATCCGGATCTTGATGCCAAGGGCCGCGAGCGGGCGATCGCGAAAGAGCTGGGCGCGGTATTCCTGATCGGTATCGGCGGCAAGCTTTCCGATGGCCAGCGTCACGACGTTCGCGCGCCGGATTACGATGACTGGAGCACGCCTGCCGCTGAAGGCTATGCCGGTCTGAACGGTGATATTCTGGTGTGGAACCCGGTGCTTGAAGATGCATTCGAGCTCTCTTCAATGGGGATCCGCGTGGATGCCGAAGCGCTGAAGCGTCAGCTCGCGATCACCGGCGACGAAGATCGCCTACAGCTGGAATGGCACCAGGCGCTGCTGCGCGGAGAGATGCCGCAGACGATTGGCGGCGGCATTGGCCAGTCTCGCCTGACGATGCTGCTGCTGCAGCTTGAGCATATCGGCCAGGTGCAGTGCGGCGTGTGGCCAACCCAGGTTCGTCAAAGCGTTGCTGCGCTTCTTTAATCAGTGATTAACGCCGCCAGCGTCTCAGCAGGCGGCTACGCAACCCGGTATCAAAGCGCCAGATATGATCGAATACGCGCATAATGCCGGGCTTGCCGTGTACCGACATCGCCACCGCATGAAAACGATGTTGATGTTTATGCTGTAGCTCTCCCACCTTATTGATCACCTCATCCGGCAAACGCTGGGCGATAAAATCAGAAATCACCACCGCATCCGCATCGACCCACTGCGGATTCTGCATACGCTCAATCACCGCCCGAAAGCAGCTGGCGAGATCGGTGCCGCCGCGAAAGCGCTGGCTCAAGAAACGAATCGCCTGTTCCAGCCCCTGCGGGCCGGTGAGTTCGTAGTGCACCACTTCGCTGGAAAACAGCATAATGAAGCAGCGGCGGTTATCCGCCAGAGCGACCCGCATCAGCGCCAGACAAAACGCCTTGGCGCACTGTTCATTGAAACCGCCCATTGAGCCGGAAGTATCGACGCAGACGATAAACGGCCCGCGCGGCTGTTCATCAACGTCCTGGCGCGTTACCGGCCGTTCGGTGATCTTTTCCTTCCACGCATCGCCATGTAGTCGATAGGTCAGCAGCTGCTTTTCAACCAGCTTGCGGTAGAACTCAAACTCCAGCTCGGTGATGCCGAGGGTAGCCAGCTCAGGCGGCAGCAGACGTAGAATATCGTCGCTCTGCTGAAGACCGTCGACCTGCTCCGGTACGGTAGCCGGTTCACGCACCAGACTGCGGAAGGTCTCCATCGGCGCATCTTTTTTCGGCACCGCTTTCGCTTCGCGCGAGCGTCCCAGCTGTTCGGCGAGCTGCATGAGCTCAGGTTGTTGAGTTAAAAAATCCCCGTAGCGAACGATCAACTGATAATCGCCGCGCTTCAGTTCTCCGGCACTCATGTCCCACAGATGCCCAGCCGCATTGTCATTTTCCACCAGTACCGGCTCCAACTGGCCGCTAAGGGTCATGCGCTCCTGAACTTCACTCAGCAGCTGATCGCGCTCTTCATCCAGCAGCTGCTGATTAAGAGAGGTTGCCTGCACCACCAGGCTCAGGCGCCAGCGCTGGAGGAATAACGTGTGCAGCGCTGGAGTAAAGGTGCTGTTGTCATCCACCAGCTGCTGCGCCTGGCTGGCGAACGGGGAGTGCAGCTTATGCAGATGGCTCAGAATTTGCGGCAGCTGGACGATAAACTGCGAGGTGGAAAGCCGCTGTGATTGCTGATAGCACTGAACTTCCGCATCCAGCTCGGGCGGGACGTTGGTCTCTTTTAGTCGCGATCTGACCGCTTCCCGCCAGCGAGGAATGTCGGCGGCGATAATATTTTTGAGCCGCGGAAATTTTTCAAAGAACACAGCGAGTTGAGGCGCTGCCAGCAGGGCCAGCAGCATCTCATCGATCATGCCCTCTTCGCCGACTGCCAGCATGACATTCAGCATGTCCAGCGTCATGACTGGCGGGCCTGTTTAATCTGCGTTCCCACGTCCTGCAGGCTGGCTTCAATGCGCCCCAGCCACTCGCCGGGAATAAACAGACATTTCTGCTGTTCGCTGAAGCGGTTATGTTGCTGATGCCATTCGTCGTCCAGCGCCTCCAGCTGTTGCTTGATTTCTGCCGGCATATTTTCCCGTGATTCGCTACCGGGCAGGGAGAGTCGCGACCCCTGCAGGCTCACATCGCGCACGACCAGATGCTGGCTGGTATCGACATCCATGTTCAGCTGCTGGGCAAAACCAATGCCGTTGAGCTTGCCGCGGATCTCACCCCCTTTCTCCAGCCAGTGAGCAAGCTCTTCACGAACAAACGTAATATGAATCACTTCCAGGTCGTGCAGTTTTAGCGGCTGCTGGAGAAGCAGGGTTAGCGTGGGGTCCTGCACTTCAGCAGGCAGTTCATAATGAGGTTTACGGCTGAACATCCCGCCGAGACGAGTGACTTTTAGCGCGGTCTTATCGCTTTGCTGCTGTTGAAGCTGAATGCGCCGTTGGATAATCGACCCGAGGCGGGTGAGCATCGCCTGCTGCTGCCAGGCGTGGCTGGTCATTAAGGTCTCAATCTGCACGGACATCAGATTCATCGTCTCAATATTGTGCCACAGGCAATCCTTCAGCAGGATCAGGTCTATTGGCGCAATGGTGTCGCGGCCGCTGAAAAAGGCGCTGGCCTGCAGCAGACGAATGGCTTTTTTCCAGCGACGATCTGAGACGTAGGGCGCGTTTGGCAACGTATCCAGCTGCTGGCGCAGCTGGAAAATCAGTTCAAATACGCTGTCCGGTAGCTTCACGCTGCCGATATCCTGCTGCCATTGCAGAAATTCCTCATCGCTGACCTGCAAACTCGCCGGGACAGGATTACTGTTCTCGTCCTGCTGGCTTATCAGCATTGAGCGGAAGTTCGTTTTATCCTGTACCTTATCCAGCCATAGGCGAATAAGCATACGATCGTATAAGGCTTCCAGACTGTTGTCTGCCTCCGGGAGCTCGTTCGACGCCGCCACCAGCAGGCGCATGGGGATCTTCTCTTCGGTCGCCCCGTTGCGGAAATGGCGTTCGTTTATCGCCGTCAGCAGCGTATTGAGAATCGCCGGGCCCGCTTTCCAGATCTCATCTAGAAAAACAATTTCAGCTTCCGGAAGATAGCCGGCGGTCAAACGTTCGTAGCGCCCTTCATCTTTCAGCGCCTGAATAGAGAGTGGGCCAAAGACCTCTTCCGGCGTGGAGAAACGGGTCATCAGGTATTCAAATGCGCGAGCCTGCTGGAAGGCGAACTTGAGGCGACGGGCAATCAGGCTTTTGGCGATCCCCGGCGGGCCCAGCAGAAAAACGCTCTCGCCGCTGAGGGCGGCAAGCAGGCAAAGGCGTATTGCGTGGCTGCGTTCGAAGAGTCCTTTTTCCAGCGCGGCGCTGAGCCGGGAAATTCTTTCTGCCAGTAAATGTGATTGAGCCATAATAGAGTTGCGTGCTTTTTAGAATGTCGTTGTTAGGTCGAGTATAGATGTTTGATTAGGGGTGGTAATAGCCTGAAGAATCGATTTATTTTCTTTGAGTCAGGTTAAGATGATGTCAGTTAGGGGTACGATTCAGCAAATAATCGTGCATACTGTGCGCTTTTTGTGGGCCAAGGGACTAGGCACACATTTGTTTTATAAACGAAAAGACTAGTCTATGAGCACTGATAATAAGCAATCGCTGCCGGCAATAACGCTGGCGGCAATCGGCGTGGTATACGGCGATATCGGCACCAGTCCACTGTATACACTTCGTGAATGTCTGTCGGGTCAGTTTGGCTTTGGCGTTGAGCGTGATGCTGTTTTTGGCTTCCTGTCGCTCATTTTTTGGCTATTAATTTTTACCGTTTCACTCAAATACATCACCTTCGTGATGCGGGCAGATAACGCCGGTGAAGGCGGGATCCTGACGTTAATGTCGCTGGCGGGACGAAACACCTCCGCGCGCGCCACGTCCATCCTGGTGATCCTTGGGCTTATCGGCGGCAGCTTCTTTTATGGCGAGGTGGTTATTACCCCTGCCATTTCGGTGATGTCGGCGATAGAAGGTCTGGAAATTATCGCCCCGGACCTGGATACCTGGGTTGTGCCCATATCCATCATTGTCCTGACGCTGCTATTTGCCATTCAAAAGCACGGTACCAGCATGGTGGGTAAGCTGTTCGCGCCGATTATGCTGATCTGGTTCCTGCTGCTGGCGGTACTGGGCGCGCGCAGTATTTTCGCTAACCCTGAAGTGCTGCAGGCGTTGAACCCTTACTGGGCGGTTCATTTCTTCCTCGAATATAAAACCGTCTCGTTTGTGGCGCTGGGGGCGGTGGTGCTGTCGATTACCGGCGTGGAAGCGCTGTATGCCGACATGGGGCATTTCGGTAAATTGCCGATTCGCCTGGCCTGGTTTTCGGTCGTGCTGCCTTCGCTGGTGCTGAACTACTTTGGTCAGGGGGCGCTGCTGCTTAAACATCCGGAAGCAATTAAAAACCCGTTCTTTCTGCTGGCGCCGGAGTGGGCGCTAATCCCAATGCTGATCATTGCCGCCCTGGCGACGGTTATCGCTTCCCAGGCGGTTATCTCCGGCGTCTTCTCTCTGACTCGCCAGGCCGTGCGTCTGGGGTACCTGTCGCCGATGCGTATTATTCACACCTCGGAAATGGAGTCCGGGCAGATTTACATCCCGTTTATCAACTGGCTGCTCTATATCTCGGTGGTCATCGTCATTGTTAACTTTGAGCACTCCTCGAATCTGGCGGCGGCATACGGTATTGCGGTAACGGGAACGATGGTGCTGACCACCATTCTGTTCACGACGGTGGCGCGTCAAAACTGGCACTGGAATAAGTTTGTTGTGGCGCTGCTGCTGGTTGCCTTTATGTGCATTGATATCCCGCTCTTCTCCGCGAACCTCGATAAAATCGTCTCCGGCGGCTGGCTGCCTCTGACCCTCGGTCTGGTGATGTTTACCATCATGACCACCTGGAAGAGCGAGCGTTTCCGCCTTCTGCGTCGGATGCATGAGCACGGTAATTCTCTGGAGGCGATGATCTCTTCTCTTGAAAAATCGCCGCCGGTTCGCGTGCCGGGTACCGCTGTTTATATGTCCCGGGCGCTGAACGTGATTCCTTTCGCGCTTTTGCACAACCTGAAGCATAACAAGGTGCTGCACGAGCGGGTGATTTTGCTCACGCTGCGTACCGAAGACGCGCCGTACGTACATAACGTTCGTCGCGTGCAGATTGAACAGATATCGCCGTCGTTCTGGCGCGTCGTTGCCAGCTACGGCTGGCGCGAAACGCCGAATGTCGAAGAGGTTTTCCACCGCTGCGGGCTGGAAGGCCTGAGCTGCCGGATGATGGAGACCTCCTTCTTTATGTCGCATGAGTCGTTGATCATCGGCAAGCGGCCGTGGTATCTGCGCCTGCGCGGCAAGCTGTATCTGCTGCTGCAGCGCAACGCCCTGCGGGCGCCGGACCAGTTCGAAATCCCGCCTAACCGGGTTATTGAGCTCGGCACCCAGGTTGAGATCTGATTCGCTAAGGCCCTTCTTGATGAAGGGCCTTTTTGTTTTATCTGCTCGCTTCAGACTTTCTCGCTGCTGCGTTGCGAAACGTTTCGATGACGATCACAATTCTCACATCTGGTGATGGTTTTCTGTTCTCTTATTGCTAATACTTATACCAGCGAAACGTTTCGCTAATGGAGCAAAAGAGAAAATGAAAAAAGGTACCGTCCTCAATGCTGATATCTCGTCGGTCATCTCCCGTCTGGGGCATACCGATACGCTGGTTGTTTGCGACGCTGGTTTACCGGTTCCCCGCAGCAGCGCGCGTATTGATATGGCGTTAACCCACGGGGTTCCCTCCTTTATGCAGGTTCTGGAGGTGGTGACGAGCGAAATGCAGGTTGAAGCGGCTATCCTGGCGGAAGAGATTAAAACCCTTAATCCGCAGCTCCATGCGACGTTGCTCACTCACCTTGAGCAGCTGCAGCAGCACCAGGGAAACACCATTGAAATTCGTTACACCAGTCATGAGCAGTTTAAAAAAGAAACCGCAGACAGTCAGGCGGTGATTCGCAGCGGGGAGTGTTCCCCGTATGCGAACGTTATTCTCTGTGCCGGCGTGACGTTCTGAGGTCGCCGATATGGAAGCCTTATTGCAACTAAAAGGGATCGATAAAGCGTTCCCTGGCGTCAAGGCGCTCTCCGGCGCCTCGCTAAATGTCTATCCAGGCCGCGTGATGGCGCTGGTCGGGGAGAACGGTGCCGGCAAGTCCACCATGATGAAGGTGCTGACCGGTATCTACTCCCGCGATGCCGGTTCGCTGCTGTGGTTGGGGAAAGAGACCACCTTCAACGGACCTAAATCTTCTCAGGAAGCCGGAATCGGCATCATTCACCAGGAACTCAACCTGATCCCCCAGCTGACGATCGCCGAGAATATTTTCCTCGGTCGTGAGTTTGTGAATCGCTTTGGCAAAATTGACTGGAAAACGATGTATGCCGAAGCTGACAAGCTATTGGCAAAGCTGAACTTACGCTTCAACAGCCAAAAGCTGGTGGGCGATTTGTCGATCGGCGATCAGCAGATGGTCGAGATCGCTAAAGTGCTGAGCTTTGAGTCGAAGGTCATCATTATGGATGAGCCCACCGACGCGCTAACCGACACCGAGACCGAATCCCTGTTCCGCGTGATCCGCGAACTGAAATCGCAGGGGCGCGGTATTGTCTATATCTCTCACCGTATGAAAGAGATCTTCGAGATTTGCGATGACGTCACGGTCTTCCGCGATGGGCAGTTTATCGCCGAGCGCGAAGTGGCCAGCCTGGATGAAGATCTGCTGATTGAGATGATGGTCGGCCGCAAGCTGGAGGATCAGTATCCGCATCTGGACAAAGCCCCGGGCGCGGTTCGCCTTAAGGTCGACAACCTGTGTGGATCAGGGGTAGAGAACATCTCCTTTATTCTGCGCCAGGGCGAAATCCTCGGCGTTGCCGGGCTGATGGGCGCCGGACGAACCGAACTGATGAAGGTGCTCTACGGTGCGCTGCCGCGCAGCAGCGGGTCGGTTACCCTGGATGGGCATGAGGTCATTACGCGTTCTCCGCAGGATGGCCTGGCCAACGGCATTGTTTACATCTCTGAAGATCGTAAACGCGATGGTTTAGTGCTCGGTATGTCGGTTAAAGAGAATATGTCGCTCACCGCGCTGCGTTACTTCAGCCGCGGCGGCGGTAGCCTGAAGCATAAAGATGAACAGCAAGCGGTAGGCGATTTTATCCGCCTGTTTAATGTGAAAACGCCGTCGATGGAGCAGGCTATTGGGCTGCTATCGGGCGGTAACCAGCAGAAGGTGGCGATTGCCCGCGGCTTGATGACCCGTCCGAAGGTGCTGATCCTTGATGAACCGACCCGCGGCGTCGACGTCGGGGCGAAGAAAGAGATCTACCAGCTGATTAACCAGTTTAAAGCCGAAGGCCTGAGCATCATTCTGGTCTCTTCGGAGATGCCGGAAGTGCTGGGCATGAGCGATCGCATCATGGTGATGCATGAAGGGCATCTCGGCGGTGAATTCACACGCGAGCAGGCCACCCAGGAAGTATTGATGGCTGCCGCTGTGGGCAAGCTTAACCGTGTGAATCAGGAGTAAAAAAGATGAATAACCCGGCTGTTTCTGGTCGTCGCTACTTCACAAAAGCGTGGCTGATGGAGCAAAAATCGCTGATTGCCCTGCTGGTGCTGATTGCGATTGTCTCGACCATGAGCCCCAACTTTTTTACCGTAAATAACCTGTTCAATATTCTGCAGCAGACTTCAGTTAACGCCATTATGGCGGTTGGGATGACGCTGGTTATCCTGACTTCGGGCATCGACCTGTCCGTCGGCTCCCTGCTGGCGCTGACCGGCGCGGTGGCGGCTTCCATTGTCGGGATTGAGGTCAACGCGCTGGTGGCGGTGGCCGCTGCGCTGGCGTTAGGTGCGGCAATTGGCGCCGTGACCGGCGTGATCGTGGCGAAAGGGCGCGTACAGGCATTTATCGCCACGCTGGTCATGATGCTGCTGCTGCGCGGCGTGACGATGGTGTATACCAACGGCAGCCCGGTAAACACCGGCTTTACCGACAACGCCGATCTGTTTGGCTGGTTCGGGATTGGCCGTCCGCTGGGGATCCCAACGCCGGTGTGGATTATGGCGATCGTCTTCCTGGCCGCCTGGTACATGCTGCACCATACCCGCCTGGGTCGTTATATCTACGCGCTCGGCGGCAACGAAGCGGCAACGCGTCTTTCCGGCATCAGCGTGAATAAAGTTAAAATCATCGTCTATTCTTTGTGCGGCATGCTGGCCTCGCTGGCCGGCATTATTGAGGTCGCGCGTCTCTCTTCCGCGCAGCCGACGGCGGGCACCGGATATGAACTGGATGCGATTGCGGCGGTGGTGCTCGGCGGTACCAGCCTTGCGGGCGGTAAAGGCCGTATTGTCGGGACGCTGATTGGCGCGTTGATCCTTGGCTTTCTGAACAACGGACTGAATTTATTAGGCGTTTCATCCTATTACCAGATGATCGTGAAAGCGGTGGTTATTTTGCTGGCGGTACTGGTAGATAACAAGAAGCAGTAACTGATAACTCTACAGGACATCTTAACTATGAATATGAAAAAACTGGCGACCCTGGTCTCTGCTGTAGCGTTAAGTGCGACCGTAAGCGCAAACGCGATGGCAAAAGACACTATCGCTCTGGTTATCTCAACCCTTAACAACCCGTTCTTTGTCTCACTGAAGGATGGCGCGCAAAAAGAAGCGGACAAACTGGGCTATAACCTGGTGGTTCTGGACTCTCAGAATAACCCGGCCAAAGAGCTGGCTAACGTGCAGGATTTAACCGTTCGTGGTACCAAACTGCTGCTGATCAACCCAACGGATTCCGATGCGGTGGGTAACGCCGTGAAGCTGGCTAACCAGGCTAAAATTCCGGTTATCACCCTCGACCGTCAGGCGTCAAAAGGCGACGTGGTGAGCCATATCGCGTCTGATAACGTGCTGGGCGGTAAGATGGCCGGTGACTATATCGCGAAGAAAGTCGGCGAAAGCGCGAAGATCATTGAACTACAGGGCATTGCCGGGACGTCCGCGGCGCGCGAGCGTGGCGAAGGTTTCCAGCAAGCCGTTGCTGCGCATAAGTTTAACGTTCTGGCCAGCCAGCCGGCAGATTTTGACCGTACCAAGGGCCTGAATGTCATGCAGAACCTGCTGACGGCGCATCCTGATGTACAGGCCGTATTCGCCCAAAACGATGAAATGGCGCTGGGCGCGCTGCGTGCCCTGCAAACGGCAGGCAAATCTGATGTGATGGTTGTTGGATTTGACGGCACTCCGGATGGCGAAAAAGCGGTAAATAGTGGCAAACTGGCAGCGACCATCGCCCAGTTACCGGAGCAGATCGGCGTGAAAGGCGTTGAGACAGCCGATAAAGTGCTGAAGGGCGAAAAAGTGGAAACCAGCTATCCGGTTGAGTTGAAACTGGTCATTAAGCAATAATGTGCGATTCGGATCGGCGACGGTCCGAGGGACAACATAATAAAGAAAAGCAGGGCATGCGCCACCGGATTCCGGTGGCGCGCTTTCCGGGAATATTGATTATGAAAACCGCAGGCAAACTTGTCGTCCTTGGCAGTATCAACGCCGATCACATCCTGAATCTTGACGCCTTCCCAACGCCGGGTGAAACCGTTACCGGTCATCACTATCAGGTCGCTTTTGGCGGTAAGGGCGCAAACCAGGCGGTTGCTGCCGGACGTAGCGGAGCCAATATCGCCTTTATCGCCTGTACCGGCGATGACGATATTGGCGAACGCGTTCGTCGTCAGCTGGAAAGCGATAATATCGACGTCGCGCCGGTCAGGGCCGTTGCCGGAGAATCAACCGGCGTGGCGCTGATTTTTGTTAACGCTGAAGGTGAGAATACTATCGGTATTCATGCTGGCGCTAACGCCGCGCTTAGCGTAGCGCAGGTTGATGCGGAAAAAGAGCGTATTGCCGGCGCGCAGGCGCTGCTCATGCAGCTGGAGTCGCCGCTGGAAAGCGTACTGGCTGCGGCGAAAATCGCTCACCAGAATCAAACCTCAGTTATCCTCAATCCGGCGCCGGCACGTGAACTGCCCGATGAGCTGCTCACGCTGGTGGATATCATTACCCCTAACGAGACCGAAGCGGAAAAGCTCACCGGCGTTCGCGTGGAAAGCGACGATGATGCGGCAAAAGCCGCCAAAGTGCTCCATGATAAAGGTATTGGTACGGTGATCATTACGCTTGGCAGCCGTGGCGTATGGGCCAGCAGCGAAGGTGAAGGTCGTCGGGTTCCCGGTTTTAAAGTGCAGGCGGTTGATACCATCGCCGCTGGCGATACCTTTAATGGTGCGCTGGTCACCGCGCTGCTTGAAGGTAGCGAACTGGCGCAGGCGATTCGTTTTGCCCACGCCGCCGCCGCTATCGCCGTCACCCGCAAAGGGGCTCAGCCCTCCGTGCCCTGGCGAAAAGAAATAGACGAATTTTTACGTCAACAGGGGTAACGATTGGCTACCATGAAGGATGTAGCCCGCATTGCGGGCGTTTCCACTTCGACGGTTTCTCATGTCATCAACAAAGATCGTTTCGTTAGCGAAGCGATTACCGCTAAAGTCGACGCCGCGATTAAGAGCCTGAACTACGCTCCGTCCGCGCTGGCGCGCAGTCTCAAATTAAATCAAACCCGCACCATAGGCATGCTCATTACCGCCAGTACCAATCCGTTTTACTCGGAGCTGGTGCGCGGCGTGGAGCGCAGCTGCTTTGAACGGGGTTATAGCCTTGTGCTATGTAATACCGAAGGCGATGAACAGCGGATGAACCGTAATCTGGAGACGCTGATGCAAAAGCGCGTCGATGGTTTACTGCTGCTGTGCACTGAAACGCATCAACCTTCGCCGGAGATTATGCAGCGCTACCCTTCTGTTCCGACGGTGATGATGGACTGGGCGCCGTTCGACGGCGATAGCGATCTGATTCAGGATAACTCTCTGCTGGGTGGCGATATGGCGACGCAGTATCTGATCGACCAGGGCTATACGCGGATTGCCTGTATTGCGGGTCCGCTGGATAAAACTCCTGCCCGACTGCGCCTGGACGGGTATAAGGAAGCGATGGCCCGAGCCGGGCTCACGGTACCTGAAGGATATGTGATTAGCAGCGATTTTGAGTTTGGCGGCGGTTTCAGCGCCATGCAGAAGCTGCTGATGCTGCCAGCGCTGCCGCAGGCGGTGTTTATCGGTAACGATGCGATGGCGGTAGGCGCCTATCAGGCCCTTTATCAGAGCGGTCTGCGTATTCCACAGGATATGGCGCTGGTAGGCTATGACGACATTGAACTGGCGCGCTATATGACGCCGCCGTTAACCACAATACATCAACCGAAAGATGAACTGGGCGAACTGGCTATCGATGTGCTGATTCACCGTATGGCCGACCCGGGACAAAAACAGCAGCGCGTACAGTTAACCCCCGAGCTGGTGGTTCGCGGCTCAGCCTAACGCTTGTGCCGCTCCTTAATCAGGTTGCGGCCATCTTTTGCTCTTAATAAGGTAAATACCAGCGCCGATACCACGGTGATAACCCCCATGGTAATAAAGGTGTAGTGAAACTGCTCGATGGTATTTGCGCTATCGAATCCTTCATAAAACCGCAGCACCGCCGCGCTAACGGCGACCCCGAGACTGATCGATAGCTGCTGCGTTACGGCCAACATGCTGTTGCCGCTGCTGGCGTTTTCATCGGTTAAATCGGCGAGCGTGATGGTGTTCATGGAGGTGAACTGGGTGGACATTGCCATTCCCAGAATGAAGAGCGGCAGCAGCAGCATCCAGATCGACATATCCGGCGATTGCAGCGAAAACTGAGCGATCATCAGGCCAATAAATATCGTGACCCCAACCAGCGTTTTACGGTAACCAAACCAGCGAAGAATCTGGGTGACGGTTGATTTCGCAATAATCGAACCAATAGCCGTAGGCGCTATCATGCAGCCGGCGACGATTGCCGGATAACCGAAGCCAACCTGTAGCATCAGCGGCATCAGGAACGGAACGCAACCGGTACCCAGGCGCGTGGCCAGGTTTCCCGCAATCCCGACAGAAAAAGTATGCGTCTTAAATAAAGAAAGCGAAATGAGCGGCGTGGGATGGCGGCGAGCGTGACGAATATAGGCCCACAGTAAAACGATGCTCAGGGCGATTACCGCCAGAGCCATCCATGTGGCGACAATTTTCTCGCCAAACAGCTCTATTCCGCTGGAAAACAGAACCAGGCTGAGGCCAAACAGGATAAAACCGAGCGTGTCGAAGCGGCGCCGTGGCGTGGTGAAATCCGGCATATACTTGCGGGCATACACGATCCCGATAATACCGATGGGAATATTGATCAGGAAAATCCAGTGCCAGCTGGCCCAGGTCACCAGTACGCCGCCGAGCACGGGACCGAGGATAGGGCCGACCAGTCCAGGCATCGTGACGAAGTTGAGCACCGGCAGCAGTTCGCTGCGCGGATAGGCGCGCAGTAGCGCCAGCCTGGCTACCGGCATCATCATGGCCCCGCCGATGCCCTGAATGACGCGGAAGATAACCAGTTCCATCAGGGAGTTGGAAAGCGCGCAGGCCAGGGAACCGAGGGTAAACAGGCTGACGGCGATGATAAACACTTTTCGCGTGCCGAAGCGGTCGGCCAGCCAACCGCTGACCGGGATAAGCATGGCCACCGTCAGCGTATAGCTGATAATGGCCGACTGCATCGCTAGCGGTGAACGGTTGAGACTATGGGCGATAGCGGGAAGGGCTGTATTCAGAATGGTGGCGTCGAGCGCCTGCATAAAAAAAGCCATCGCTGCGATCCATGGCAGCCCGGCCATACTGCGGGCTTTCTTTTTGGTCATTCTATACCCTTGCTATTTGTCGGAATGGTTGGGAGCGCTCAACAACGCCTGGCAGGCGCTCAGCGCCCGCAAGCCGTCGCTATCCAGAATGGCATCAACGATTGCCTGGTGCAGATCCAGTTTCACCACTTCATTCTGCGTAATCGACGTGAAGTAGGTGTGATAGACCGAATGAAATAAAGAAGCGAAAGAGATCAGGAAAGGGTTGCCGCTCATTTCATATATATGTTCATGCCAGGCCATATCGACTTCAATCCAGCGTTCGCGCTGAAAGTTCCTCTTCAGCTCAACCATCTCCTCCATCAAAGCGTTGAGCTGGGCTTTTTGCTCCGGCGTCCCTGAAGTTGAAGCCAGAAAACAGGCTTGAGGTTCCAGACTGCCGCGCATCACAAGGAAATGGCTGACAACATCGGAGAAGTTATCTTCTGTTAGCCACCAGGCCAGGAGTTCTTTATCGAGAAAGTTCCAGCTGCTGCGTGGCATCACCCGCGTTCCGATGCGCGGCCGTGGTAAAAGCATGCCTTTTGCCGCTAGCGTCTTCACCGCTTCACGCACGGCCGTGCGGCTCACGCCAAACTGCTCGCCCAGTTCCATCTCGCCTGGAAGGATACTTTCTGGCTGATATTCACCGGTCAAAATTTTTTGAGCCAGCTTCTCCGCTAATACCCAGGAGATATTCTTTTGTGCCGCCAACTGCTGTGCGCTTAAAGACATACGTGCCGTTCCTTTCTCTTTTTTACCTTACCAGTATGCCATCTGGCGGCTTACTTCGTTGGTTAAAACGGCAAAACGCCGGTTTTTTGCTACATTACGCGTCGTAATGATGAAAAAAGAGGCGGTTAAAAAGTTTTTTGCATTTAGCCCTTGTCACTTCGGAATAACTCCCTATAATGCGCCTCCACTGACACGGAACAACGGCACGCAAGCCGCCGGGTCAGCGGGATTCAGCGATGAATGCCGGCAGAGAAAAGCGAAAATAATCGCTTGACTCTGAATGAGGAAAACGTATTATACGGGACCTCGCGACAGAGCGCTGAAGCGCGTCGCAACTGCTCTTTAACAATTTATCAGACAATCTGTGTGGGCACTCAAAGTGACATGGATTCTTAACGTCCTCGGACGAAAAATGAATACCAAGTCTCTGAGTGAACATACGTAATTCATTACGAAGTTTAATTCACGAGCATCAAACTTAAATTGAAGAGTTTGATCATGGCTCAGATTGAACGCTGGCGGCAGGCCTAACACATGCAAGTCGAACGGTAGCACAGAGAGCTTGCTCTCGGGTGACGAGTGGCGGACGGGTGAGTAATGTCTGGGAAACTGCCTGATGGAGGGGGATAACTACTGGAAACGGTAGCTAATACCGCATAACGTCGCAAGACC
>NZ_ALNJ01000078.1:0-1904 GCF_000293135.1 Klebsiella sp. OBRC7
ATAATCAGGGGAAGTCCCTTCCATTCGTTAAGGCTGATTTTTTGTAAGTACCCCACTTAAACGCCCCATTCTCTTTCAGAGACCCTCTGGCACATGGATTAGGTTTTCCGAAAGCGAACTTCCGCTCTTCGCTCATAGATGCCGGTCAAACATCCCGCATTCAGCATGTGAGGCGGTAGCCTCATCTCTGATGTACTGAATAACAGTAACGTCTTGCTGGTGTGTCTATCCCGGCTTTACCATGACGTATAGCGATAGGGTCAGTGGGTTCGTAAATGCTCAACGGCACTCTCAGTGAGAGTCAGTACCGATTTAACGCTGATGCTTATTCTATCGATAATGGCCTGCCGGGGACCATGACGCCATGCTTCGCTATCATAAAAGGTGTCCTGGGCAGTTTTCAGGTGAGAGAGGCTGTTATAAGCCCTGATCAGATAGTAAGCATCGTCGTCATGTGCTGATATACCATAAGAAATAACATCCATTCCCACTGAACGGTGAAGTGGAACACTCACTTCTTTCATTATTCTATGAAAGTCTTTTCCAGTACCGGGTTTGAGGGTGTACAGCAAAAATTCGACAGTTTTCATCTTCGATATCCTATTCTGTTTTTCTCATCATAGCGAATTATGGCGACGTGTAGTCGTGAAACCGAACAGAAGAACTGGACTGCCAGGCTGTCCCCAGCAGTTATGGCTCTGAATGTCTCATGCGTGCCAGGAGCGGACGTTGCTAACATAGAGATGCTCTAATCTGCAAGGAGCAGCTCCCCCTTTATCAGACAATCTTGTCTGACGCTCCGGACAGAAATATGCTGGTTTTATCTGTTCAGAACACTGAACTATGTTCGGGAAATCACAGAGTCAGGCTAACGGAATAGAATAGTGAGCGGTGTCTTAACCCCTTAAATCGTAAAAGCACCGGTTGATAGCTGATGATGAACGCTTCTCTGATTTAACCAAGCATCGGCATTGAGAATGAATCAAAAAAGTGAAAATATCAAAGGGTAATAGCCTCCGTTTGAACCGGACACCTCACCAGTAAGACATAGTCATAGAGCTATGTTTAAGGAGTGTCCTGTGCAAAGAATCGAAGTGATCACTGGCGAGCAAAAACGCCGTCGTTATACTCCTGAAGAGAAAGCCCGTTTTGTTGCGCTCGCCATGCAGCCCGGCTACACCGTCTCACTCGTTGCCCGGCAATATGACATCACACCCAGTCTTCTTTTTAAGTGGAAACGGCTCATGAACGAGGGTGGAAAGTCTGCGATCGTCGCTGGCGACGAGGTCGTCAGTGTCTCCGAGGTCCAAGCGCTGGAGAAAAAAGTCAAACAGCTTGAACAAATGCTGGGCCGCAAGACGATGGAAGCCGAAATCCATAGGAACGCGCTTGAGATAGCCTAGGCAAAAAAGTTGATATCGCGCATGCCATTGCTGCCACCGGACGATACCTCCTCATCCGAATAGCAGAAGTGCTCTGCGTATCGCGTTCGAATCTTTATGAACGGCTGCTAAAGAAGCGCCAGCAGCGGCCAGCCCGCTATAGCAAAGATGATGACGCCCGACTGTTACCGCTTATCCGCCAGATATGCAGCGAGCGGGCGACAAACGGCTACCGTCGCGTGACGGCACACCTCAATCGTGCGCTGAAGGAACAAAACTGGCGGGTTAACCACAAACGCATTTACCGGATCATGCAGGCGAATAACCTGTTGCTGGCAAAATCTGGCCATAGAAAGCCAGAGCACAGTCATACCGGCAACGTCGTGACACTCAAGCCGGATACGCACTGGTGTTGAAATCCGCTGCTTGAATCGGGAAGTCGTGCGGGTAGTGTTCAGCCTTGACTGCTGTGATCGCGAAGCCATCTGCTGGTTAGACTGGCCCCATGAATCTCCAGACAGT
>NZ_ALNJ01000079.1:0-34846 GCF_000293135.1 Klebsiella sp. OBRC7
TCTGCAGGTTCAGGTACGCGTAGTTGCTGCTGCCGCCGACGTCGTTGTGCACGTTGTTGCCGGTGAAGTTGTAGTTCAGTAGCCCGGCGTTAATTCCGTGGTCCCAGAGCTCAGGCGGAATATAGCCGCGGGCGCGGTTGCCCATAAACGCCTGGGGTACGGTCAGATACAGCCGCTGCTGCCCGGCATCAAAGCGGGTGGTGGCGTCTTTGATCATCTCGGTTAGCGGTACGCAGGCATCCGCCGCCAGCACGTCGATTCCGGCAATGGCCGCGGTATTCACGCCCATGCTGGCCAGCTGTCCGCGCGTCAGGCAGGGGGCCAGCCCGTGGCCCTTTTCAGCGGCATTAAAGGTGATATCGCGGGTGGTCATATACCCGTCATTCAGGTAGATATCCGCGCGATAGGTACCCGGCGGCAGCTCCTGGCCCTTTTCAAAACCGGACAGATCCGCCACGGCGGCGGGATCGTCCGCCAGAAAGCGTGGGTTGAAATAGAGCTCCGCCTGCGCGTAAAAAGCCGGTGAGGAAAGTATAAGGGCAAGGGGGATCTGCGCGAATACGCGAGCAGATCCTGGAGCCATACGCCGGGAGCCCAAGTGGTAGAGTCCATATTTCAGATGTGACATAGTCCCTCCGGTCCAAAGTCGCCCGGCCATCGTTATTTTTTTCGTTCAGGGGGAGAGCGCTGCTCCCCGGTCAGTTACTGCATGACGCCTTTCATACGCGGGGTGAGTGCGCCGTAGTCATTAATCGTCCGGTATGTAATCTCGCGACCGGCATCGGACGGTAAACTGACACTGGCTTCGCCCATCGGCGGGACCAGCGCATTTTTCAGCACCCGGGTTCCGGCGTTGAGCTCGGTGACCGTCTGGTAATAAGGGGTTGGGTTAATCAGCGTGAGTGAGCTTCCGCTGCGGCGGAACTTTAGCTTTTCCGCGGCCTGATCCGGCGGTAGCGCCAGTTTGGCCGGGCGGTAATAAAGCTTGATACGGCTGATAATCGCCAGCTGTAGCGTGTTTTCGCTGAGCTTTGATTTATCCATCGATGGGATTGCTTTGACGTTCATCCAGAACAGCGTTTCCCGGTCCTGCGGCAGCTGGCCGTTGGTGGCATCGAGAATGCGCAGAGTATTCTCTTTCTTCCCCTGCATGGCGAACAGCGGCGGGGTAATGACAAAACTCCCGTCTTTCGCACCATCGGCGTTCTCTACCCATGACTGGATCAGATAGGTGTTGTCGTCGTTATTGGTCACCGCCAGCTGAGCCTGTTTCTGTCCGGCCGGATAAATCACGCGGGTCGCGCCCAGCGCCACGCCGGCCTGCGCCTGAGCGGTAAAACCGGCGGTGGAGAGCAGCAGGAGTCCTGCCAGTAAACCGCGCATCCCGCGCGTGGTAGCCCGTCTATTTTTCATGCTTATCTCTTTCTTTCTCACGGTGAATTCCTGTTACCGGCGCTGATTACTGGTAGGTCAGGGAGAACCAGGCCTGAGCATTTGCCGCTCCTCCGGTGACCTGATTCCCGGTGGAACGATATTTGGCGACAAAATGCAGCGTCGTTGGCCCCGTGTGCAGCTGCGTCCATGCCCCTGGGGGCGCATTGAGCGGGATCTGACTGCCGGTGTTATCAAACAGGGCAACGCCAATGCCGGTCGCGATCCCCGGTCCCTCGCCAACCGAGAGGACATCCGGATTTTTGCCATCGGCGACGCCGTGAAACGTCACGCCAACGCGCTGGCTTACGGCGGTGCTGCACTCCTGCAGGTGAATATCGAAGGGGACGGGGTTGGTATCCTCCCCGGCCGAATGAAACCGATTGCTGCTGATTTGCCCCATCTTGACCGTCATCTGGCGATCGCCGACTTCAACGCGGCAGGACTCGGCAATGACTATCCCCTGAAAGCGCATGTTCCCGCCGGGCAGCATGGTGTCCCACTGGTTTCCTGCCAGCGCCAGCGGTGGGAGCAATAAAATCAACAGACCAGACTTCATTCTTTGCATCGTTATCACCCTCACTCTTATTCGGATAACGGGCCATCCTGGCCCGACGCGCTTCCCTGCCTGATGAAAAAATTACTCGTACTGCACTTTAAAGGTGGCGTCAGCGTTAGCGGTACCGGCAGTGGCTGCGGCAGTCGCGTAGTAGCGAGCCTGGAACGGGAGAACGTTGGTGCCATCGTTCAGAGTGGTTTGCGCGCCGAAGGCGGCGCCGTCCAGCGCCAGCGGAGTACCGGTACGGTCAAGGATCTGTACGCCGACGTTAGTCGCGCCGCCCGCGGCGGAGTTCTGCAGGGCCAGTACCGTTGGGTTGGCGCTGTCAATCGCCGTGCCGGTAAACGCGACGGAGGCTTTGGTGGCGACGGTGGTATCACAATCATTCAGCTGGATATTGAAGCCGACAGCCGTGCTGGTGTCGCCTTTGGCCGCCAGCTTTGCAGAACGAACCTGGCCTAACTGAACGGTCTGATCGATAGAACCAGCATCAACCGCGCAGGCCGCGTTAACCACTTCCCCTTTAAAATGCACCGTACCGCCGTTCACCGTAACGGTATCGGCCAGAGCCGCAGCAGAACTCAGGGACAGTGCTGAAATAACGATAAGTGCTAATTTGTTCATGATAAAACTCCTGTTTATGAATAATCCTGAAGCTATGCTTCACTTAAAAAAACATTTATTGTTGAAAAATAACTTTTGAAACGTAATCCTGTTTTTACAACCTAATTTATTCATCAGGTTGCGGCGATGCGTATAAATAGTCTTAAGTTTCACGCCAAACTCTTCTGCGATCTCCTGGTTGCTTTCCCCTCTGCTTAACATGCTTAACATCTGCTTTTCACGCAGGCTTAGCCGATACTTTGTATGATAATTTCCTGAGGTTTCTTTCTTTAAAAAGAAATTCAGGATGCTTCTGGTATTACTTTTTTTGTCCAGTACGGTTATTTTTTCAAATAGCTCGGACTTATAAAAAGCTAAGTCGCTGGAGGCGAAGGCAACAATGTTTTTATTTGAAAAATAAATCCACTCCGAACCCGAAAGGTCGTTAGAGTCCAAATCTATAATCAAAAAGAAATTGTCAATAAACTCTACTCCAAGCAGTTCAATCAGGCCCAGAGTGAAATATTTATCCTTGGATAAAATATTAGTTGATAGATTCATGTCTGAACGCGATCTCATCCTTGGGTTGACCTTTAACTCATCGTTAATAAAACCATTCAGCGAATTGAGAGTAATCTAACATCACCCGTCTCAATGAGGCATGCAGCTGAAGCTCTAAAAGATGTAACCACTGCAAAGTTATCATTTTGTGGGTGTTTTGTTTGTGATTTTCATTGTAAATAGCGTTAAAGGTTTATAATTTGTTTTTTTATAGGTTTTTGTAAATTAAAAATGATAGGGTTGAGTTATCATTAAACTCTGAACAATAGGCGCACTCTTTGTATTGGAATTTTCTTAGGGAACATTCCTTGATAAATGTCTGACATCTTTATCTTTAGCCAATCAGATTTCTTTTTATCTGCCTGTGTATATCCCTATAGAGGTGTCCGGATTCTCGCTTTTACGCTGTCTTCAGGACGCTAATTCAGGCGGTGAAAATATCATCCCTGGTCATTTCATGTATCAGGTAGTTAATTGCGTGATGGTATTATTTAATCATCATTTATCTCCTCGGTTCTCACAGCTTCAGGACGCGTTCAGCTCATACATCCCGAATGATGTTCTGGTGGTCTATATTGTTTCAGGCGCAAGGCTAGCTCAGATGGGTCTTGTTACGCCCTGTGTTTCGATGAAGACAATAATAGCATTGTGTTTTTTTTCAGTTATATGTATTCTCTTTTAATGGTTTTTAGGTGTTAAAATTCAATTTACAATAAATTTAAGGTTATTATTAGTATAAAATACTGCACATATGCCTGATGTGCGGATTGTGTGCGACTGAGGATTATTTGTAAGGCTGATTTATGATCTACAAAATTCAAGGAACGATCCATTTCAGGAGCGATGACGGGCTGCTATGGCTCGATGAAGACTCATGCGTCACGCTGACAGCCACCACAAGCCGCCTGCTTAAGTTCCTTTTAGACCATAGAGAGCATGTGGTTTACAGGAACGAGATACTTGAAAAAGTCTGGGATGCGCATGGGCTGCGGACTTCCAGCCATAGCCTCAATAAATATATTTCTGACCTGAGAGCCGTCTTCAGGAGTATGGGCTGTGTCGAGGAGATTATCGTTACCGTGCCCCGGGTTGGGTTTAGGGTGTCCGCGAGCATATTGATTGAGAGAGTGGATAATTCAGCCCCCGCCATACGTAATGAAAACGATGCGGAAGCTATAACGTTAAGCAGCAGCGGCTGTGCACATAAGGGAACACGTAAATTTTCTGCGGGATGGGCAAAAAAGTCTGGCTATGCGCTGCTTGCGCTATTTGTGTTGGTTATCCTTTTCTGGAGCGTGAGTGCCGACCGATATCGCCTGATTTTTGCGGCCGGCCAGGATGAAGGCTATTATCTGGGAAGCATTGAGTCTTGCCCGGTCAGAACTTTTAACGCCATACCGAATGAGCAACTGCAAAAGATGATGGTTCTTGTCCGCCAGCTAAGCGCAAAGCAGAAAATGGTTTGCTTAGGCAACAGCGTTTTCTACTTTAATATCTCGGAATCTGTGTTAAAAGCCAATGAAGGGAGGGTTTTTCTGGCCCACTGTATCTACTCAAAAATAAAACCAGGTGCGCTGTATTCATGTGAGAACTACTATAGGCCTGATTATGAAATTCCTGAATAACGTTAATTTAAAGCGCGTTTATGTTCTGTTGTCAATTTTATTTGCTGTTTTTGTTTGCGGCTGGCTGATAAACCATTTTCATCAGCAAAATGATTTTGATTGTTCCGCAAATTTGCGAATTGAATCGGGCTCATTTGGCTTTGATGCAAACTTTAAAACTTTCTTGCTGATGCGGGGAAATAACAGCGGCTATTTTGACGTTTCCGGAAAAGTGATAGTCGATAACGTCAAGTACAATGTCGAAAGATCCTATCATTTCATCTATGCAAAGAAAGCTAATAACATTTACCACTTAACCCAAACGACCATCTCGAAGCGGAAAGCCGACAATATGATCGAGGGAATGATGCAAAAAGTCTTTTTTAGTCCCGATCCGGACTCGGGACGCTATATTAAGATACAAAAAATGAAAAATGGCTGGATCGTCCGCAGCTTGTACTCACCCTCGTTTATTTGCGTAAACAATTGATATTAATAAGTTATGGGGTTTTCCTCTGTTACAGCCAGAGGAGTGAGCGGTTGCGGAACGCGTGCGGGGCGTTACTAAAGAAGACGATCTGGCTGAAATGAGAAAGTAACAAAGCAAAAAGCCCGCTCGAAAGCAGGCTTCTTAAATTTGGCTCCTCTGACTGGACTCGAACCAGTGACATACGGATTAACAGTCCGCCGTTCTACCGACTGAACTACAGAGGAATCGTGTGAACGGGGCGCATATTAACGATGACCATCCCCCTTGTCAAAGCCTGAATCACCTTAACTTGTTCGTTTGCTGACAATTTCAGCAGAGTGCCTGTTTTTACGGCATTGAGCCGCCGGGTGCACCGTTGCGGTGCATTTATACCCCTAATGGGGCATACCGCAATCCGCTTACCGGGCAACAAAATCGCGGTTTGCTATTAGTATCCCTTATTACGCGGCCTGCAGCGGCATTTGCGTCCCTGCAAAAAAGCTGGCAAGCAAATTGCAAAACCTTCTGCATCTAAACGGCCAGTGTTGGTACTGGTGTTCCTTACAGGAGGCAAAATGAACTTAAGACGACTGAAGTATTTTGTGAAAATCGTCGATATCGGCAGTCTGACCCAGGCCGCTGAAGTCTTGCACATCGCACAACCGGCGCTGAGCCAGCAGGTTGCGACCCTGGAAGGCGAGCTGGACCAGCAGCTGTTGATCCGCACCAAGCGCGGCGTGACGCCGACCGAAGCGGGCAAGATCCTTTACACCCACGCCCGGACTATCCTGCGCCAGTGCGAGCAGGCGCAGCTGGCGGTTAACAACGTCGGTCAGACGCTAAGCGGCCAGGTGTCAATTGGGCTGGCCCCGGGCACGGCGGCTTCGGCCATTACCATGCCGCTGCTGCAAACGGTGCGTAATGAGCTGCCGGAAGTCATGGTCTATCTGCAGGAAAGCAGCGGAACGATCCTCAACGATAAGCTTATCGACGGTCAGCTGGATATGGCCGTGCTCTATGAACGTTCTCCGGTCGCCGGGATCGTCAGTCAGCCGCTGCTGAAGGAAGATCTCTACCTGGTCGGTACCCGGGATTGCCCGGGGCAGAGCGTGGATTTGACGGCGGTTGCGGAAATGAATCTGTTCCTGCCGCGTGATTACAGCGCCGTTCGCGCAAGGGTCACCGAAGCTTTCACTCTGCGTCGACTGTCGGCAAAAATTATCGGCGAAATTGAATCCATTACCACCCTGACGGCGGCTATTGCCAGCGGCATGGGCGTCACCGTTCTGCCTGAGTCCGCCGCCCGTTCGCTGTGCAGCGCGGCGAATGGCTGGATGGCGCGCATCAGCACGCCGTCAATGAGCCTGTCGCTGTCGGTCAATATGTCGGCACGCGGCAGTTTGTCGCCGCAGGCGCAGGCGGTGAAGGAAATTTTAATGTCGTTGGTGAGCCGTCCGTCGCTGGAAAACCGTGAATTATTGTTAGTAAGTTAGACTATATTCCTGAATGGAATAAGTTGCTGGTTTTTATTATTTGTTAGCAGGGACAACAGACTTTAACAATAGTGCATATGTTATGTCTGATAGCCCGGAGGAAAGGGTGAATTTCCAGCAACTCAAAATTATTCGTGAAGCGGCCCGTCAGGATTACAACCTGACGGAAGTCGCCAATATGCTCTATACATCGCAATCGGGCGTCAGCCGTCATATTCGTGAACTGGAAGAAGAGCTGGGGATCGAGATTTTTATCCGCCGCGGCAAACGCCTGCTGGGGATGACGGAGCCGGGCAAAGCGTTGCTGGCGATTGCCGAGCGTATTCTGAATGAAGCCAGCAACGTTCGTCGCCTGGCGGACCTGTTTACCAACGATGCGTCCGGCGTCTTAACCATCGCCACCACCCACACCCAGGCGCGCTATAGCCTGCCGCCGGTGATTAAAGCCTTCCGCGAACTCTTTTCCGACGTTCGTCTTGAATTAGTACAGGGGACGCCGCAGGAAATTGAAGCGCTGCTGCACAACGGCGGCGCGGATATCGGCATCGCCAGCGAGCGCTTGAGCAACGACCCGACGCTGGTGGCTTTCCCCTGGTTCCGCTGGCACCACAGCCTGCTGGTCCCCAAAGATCATCCGCTGACCCAGGTGACACCGTTAACCCTCGATGCCATCGCCCGCTGGCCGCTCATTACCTATCGCCAGGGGATTACCGGGCGTTCACGTATTGACGAAGCCTTTAACCGTAAAGGGCTGATGCCGGATATCGTATTAAGCGCTCAGGACTCCGACGTTATCAAAACCTACGTCGAGCTGGGGCTGGGCGTAGGGCTAGTGGCGGAACAGTCAGGCGACGCGCGGGAATCTGATACCTTTACGCGTCTCGATACCCGCCATCTGTTCGATGCCAATACCGTCTGGCTGGGCCTGAAGCGCGGTCAGCTGCAGCGAAATTACGTCTGGCGCTTTATTGAACTGTGCAACGCAGGGCTGTCGCTGGAGGAAATTAAACGTCAGGCGATGGAGCCGGAAGAGGCCGCAATCGATTATCAGATTTAGCAGGATGATAAATCAGATATGAGAGAGTAAACGAAGCTATAATTTATTCACGATTATCGCCACAAAGGAAGGGAAATTGTGCGGCGTGTGAAACTGCTTTGTTCTCTTATTATGATCCTCACCAGCCAGAGCGCTCTGGCGGTGAGCTACCCGTTGCCGCCGGAAGGAAGCCGCCTGGTGGGCAGCCCGCTGACCATCACCATTCCGCAACACAATACCCAGCCGCTGGAGGCCTTCGCCGCTCAGTACGGCCAGGGCCTGAGCAATATGCTCGAGGCCAACCCCGGCGTCGACGTGTACCTGCCGAAGTCGGGCTCCACGCTGGTGGTCCCGCAGCAGCTTATCCTGCCCGCCACGGTTCGCAACGGGATCGTGATCAACGTGGCCGAAATGCGTCTCTACTACTATCCGCCCGATGGCACAACGGTTGACGTTCTGCCGATTGGTATTGGCCAGGCAGGACGCGAAACCCCGCGTAACTGGGTCACCGCCGTGGAGCGTAAGCAGGAGGCGCCGACCTGGACGCCCACCGCCAATACCCGTCGTGAATACGCCAGCCGTGGCGAAAGCCTGCCCGCGTTTGTGCCCGCAGGGCCGGATAATCCCATGGGCCTGTACGCTATTTACATCGGCAGGCTCTACGCGATCCATGGCACCAACGCCAATTTCGGCATTGGCCTGCGCGTGAGCCAGGGCTGCATCCGCCTGCGTAACGACGACATCAAATACCTGTTTGATACCGTTCCGGTCGGGACGCGCGTGCAGATCATCGATCAGCCGGTGAAGTATACCGCCGAGCCGGACGGCAGCCGCTGGGTTGAAGTTCACGAACCGTTGTCGCGTAACCGCGCGGAGTATGAATCGGACCGGAAGGTGCCACTCCCCATCACGCCGGCGATTCAGGCCTTTGTGAAGGGCGAGGGGGTGGATGTGAATCACGCGGAGCAGGCGCTTGAACGCCGTTCAGGGATGCCGGTGGAGATTGGTCGTGCAGCACTGCACGCCGGTAGCGGTTTTTAACCCTCTCCCTCACGCCAGGCGATGTCTTCCATCAGGATAACGCGCCCGCGGTTGCCGGGTGCTATCGGTTGCCGTGGCGATTCACGTTCAGGATTTAGCTTCATCGCATTGAGCTGATGCTTTAGCTAAAGGGATGTTTTTTAAAGGCGCTATGGGTTTCAAATAATTCGGCAACGGACCGGATATGATTAAAGTCTCCCGCATGAACCGCGTGAGGGATCGTTGACTGAATAAAGGTCCAGATAACCGTACTCGTTACGGCCACCTGATCGGGAACCGCGGCTGCCGGACGCTCCTCCAGCAGCCTGTTCCACTCCCTGCAGGCAGCCAGCAGCTGAGTCGTGATGCGCGCTATCCACGGATTATGCTGCTTTTCCGCCGGGCGCAGATTGTGTTCATAGACATTTTGTACCGCCTTTTCACCCGCGGCGAGAATAAAGCCCAGCGTTTGCAGATCGCTTGCCAGCGCGTCCGGCGCGACCGGCAGCAGCTTGCGCCCCGGGGCGGCCTGGGCTTCAAAATAAGAGAGTATCAGCGACGAATCCATCAGGCGTATTCCGTTATCCAGCACCAGCGTCGGCGCTTTGACCGCAGGGTTTATCCTGGAAAAGGCTTCAAAGCTGCTGAATACGGACAGCGGGTGACTTGCAAACTCGACGCCGTAGAGTTCAAGGGAAATTGCCACGCGCCTTACATAAGGCGAATCCATCATGCCAATAAGCTTCATCATGATTCCTGTTTTCCTGTGCTGGTGAAATAGGCCGGGGTTAATGCTTCATTGCCGGCGGTGAAGAAACAGTACAGTAAATTCGTCATGGCGAATATCTTCAGTATCTTACGGGTTGGGTTAGTATTACTGACAGATTGTGGGTCACGTTTTACGCGTCAGGTTGTGGGAGCGGTAACATGGCGGATTTTCCCCCTATTGCGAGTTTACGTAGTTTTGAAGCCGTGGCGCGTCTTGGCAGCGTGACGCTGGCAGCGAAAGAGCTACACGTTACGCACTCAGCCATCAGCCAGCAGATTAAAGTGCTGGAGGAGATGGTCGGCCTCAAGCTGTTTATCCGTCACGGCCGCGGCGTGCAGATTAATGAAGAAGGGCGGCTCTATGCCTTACAGGTCCGCGAGGCTTTGCACCATATTGCTGATGCCACCCGGCTGGTGCAGGTCAACCCCCGCCGGCAGGAGCTGACCCTGGCGATGGTGCCCTCGTTCGGCTGCCACTGGTTGTTGCCTCGCCTGGAACGGTTTCGGGAGAAATACCCCCATATCTCGCTGCGAATACAGGCGAGCCTGGCGATAACCAGCATGCAGCAGGAAGGGGCGGATTTGGCTATACGCATGGGAAAAGGCGACTGGGAAGGAACGGAGAGCCATTACCTTTTCTCCGATCAGCTTATCGTTGTGGCCGCGCCAACCTATAACGGCGGCGTGCTCCCCCGTACGCCGTCAGAGATAGCGAAGAGCAACATTATCTTTTCCATGGAGTCGTGGAAAGCATGGTGTATCAACGCGGGGCTTGAAAGAGAGATTGTGCCAGGCGGTTTGTGCATCAATGACTCAAACCTGGTGCTGGAGGCCGTCCGGCTCGGTAAAGGTATCGCGCTGGAACGCCGCTCTTTAGTCCAGGATGCGCTCTCCAGAGGTGAGCTGGTACAGCTTACGTCTTTCACCGCCCCTTATCCGTGGCCTTACTGGCTGGTTTCATCGCAGGGCGCAGAGCAGAAAAACGAAGCCATTCTATTTAAGGCCTGGCTTGATGAGGAGGTTACCGCGTGGCGCCAGCAAACTGGCGCGGTGGAGGATAAATGTACGCGAAACGGTAAACCTTAGCTCCCGCCGGAAAGGCGGGAGAATTTATAGCAGGATGTTACTTATCGATTAAATGAAAATCACCCTGGGTATATCTTAATCCGTGAATATTGTCAGGGGTAAATATGCGATCGATGAGTTTAATATCAACATCGGAAATAGCCAGACTGGCTGCGCCGGCATTATCCTGCAAATGCGAGATTTGGCGCGCGCCGGGAATGGGGACGATATCATCGCCTTTACTCATCACCCACGCGAGAGCGAGCTGGGCCAGGGTACAGCGATATTTATCGGCCACATTCCGCAGCTGGCTGAGTAGCTGCTGGTTTTTCCGCATGGCATCGTGCTGGAAGCGAGGAAGATTGCGCCGAAAATCATCCTCGGCGAAGCCGGACCGATCGGTGATTTTGCCGGTTAAGAATCCACGACCCAGCGGGCTATAGGGCACAAATCCTACCCCTAATTCGCGGCAAGTTTTAAGAATGTTTTCTTCCGGCTCGCGGGTCCAGAGAGAATATTCAGTCTGAACGGCGGCGATCGGATGAACTTCACAGGCCCGGCGTAAAGTATTGGCAGAGACCTCAGAAAGTCCGATGTGGAGAATTTTCCCTTCCTTGACCAGATCTGCCATTGTTCCCACTACGTCTTCAACGGGGACGGTGGGATCAACGCGGTGCTGATAAAGGAGATCAATAGTCTCGACGTTGAGACGTTTTAGGGAGCCTTCTACCGCCTCGCGGATATGTTCAGGACGGCTGTCAACGCCGGCCATACGCTCAAGCCCCTGACCGCCAGGAAGAATGCGGAAACCAAATTTGGTCGCAATCTGTACCTTGTCGCGAACGCCTTTGATTGCTTTTCCGATCAGCACTTCATTCTCAAATGGGCCATAAACTTCTGCGGTATCAAGGAAGGTAACGCCCAAATCAACCGCAGCGTGAATGGTGTTAATTGCCTGCGACTCTTCGGCTCCGCCATAGGCAAAACTCATTCCCATACAACCCAGACCTAATGCCGACACCTGAAATTTGTTCTTTCCCAGATAACGTGTTTCCATTTTATTTTCCTCACTCGTACAATGTGCTGAAATATATACTTCCCTTTTTCATTCACAACAATTAATCTCTTTCTAATGCAGTATTTTACGGATGTTAACAATGAAAAATATTCCCGAATTGCAACATGTAGAAATGCTTATTCTTATTGTGAAGCATGGAAGTTTTCGTCAGGCAGCAAAAGAGTTGAATATTTCCCCACCAACGTTAACTATTGCCATAAATAATCTGGAAGAGAAACTGGGCGCGAGGCTTCTAAATCGTTCTACGCGCAGTCTTTCTCTGACCGCTATCGGCCAGGAGTTTCTGAATGACGTTACTCCTGTGCTTAATGACTACAGGCGGGTGATTGATAACCTTAATGAGCACAGAGCAAAGCCGGAAGGGGTGGTGAGACTAAATTTGCCACGCGTTGTGCTGGATCTCTTCTTTCAGCGTTACTTCGCACCGTTCAAAAATGAGTATCCGGATATTAAACTTGAGTTATTCACCACGGACAGGAAAGTCAATATTATAGATTCAGGATTTGATGCGGGTATACGCTATACGCAAGATGTGCCTAAAGATATGATTGCCATACCCTTTGGTGAACCACTATCTCTTATCCCAGTGGCGAGTGCGGATTTTATAAAAAAATCCGGCGCACCCTTTTCACCAAAAGAACTCGTTAATTTCAGATGCATTAATCGTTGCTTTCCAGGTGGGGATCGGTACCGCTGGGAGTTTATTAGCGCTACGGGCGTTATAACGGAAGTGGCTGTGAAGGGCGATCTGGTGATGGATTCCGATGTGGCGATGATACAGGCTGCGGAATCCGGATTAGGTATTGCCTTTGTATATGAGAATCTGGTTCAGGATAAAATTAAAGAAGGCGGGCTTGTCCGCTTGCTGTCTGCTTATCGTTATCCTGCCGATCATTTTAATATTTACTATCCGAGCCGCAAACATATCCCGGTCCCCCTGAGAACATTTATAACATGGGTGATGTTGATGAATAAAAATATCCTGCAGCAATAGCATGTGAAACGGCGGGTGAAAATAGGCGGAATGAAAAACTGATTTTATCACGCTATTTTGCACGGTCGATACGCCTGACGCTTCTGCGGCTTTATCGTCCGGTCGCCATCCCGTGCCGTTAACGCTGCCCGGTTCCGGGGCAGCACGGGTGCAAAATATAGCTAAATCCGTTGTAGCCCCGATCTTCCCGGTAGCCGCCGGGGTTGGTATCGCTGACGAAGATGGATAACGGCTTTCTTCACGCTTTATTACGAAAAGGAAATCTCCACTAATCTGATGAATAATTGTGCACCGCCTGCCGTAGATGTTATATTTAAATATAATATTCGGAGGTGCTCTATGTATACCACTCGCCTGAAAAAGGTCGGCGGATCCATCATGTTGGCGGTTCCTCCCGCCGTGCTCAAAACGCTGGAGCTGTCGACGGACAGCGAAGTCGGCATGACCATTAATAATGGCTGCCTGATTATTGAACCCCAGAAACGGCCTCATTATTCTCTTGAGGAGCTGCTGGCGCAGTGCGATCCGCACGCCGAAATGAGCGAAGAGGATCGGGAATGGATTGATGCTCCTGCGGTGGGCAAGGAGATCCTGTAGATGGACAGAGGGGAAATCTGGCTCGTTTCACTGGATCCGATTGCAGGCCACGAGCAAAGCGGAAAACGTCCGGTGCTTATCGTATCGAAGGCATCGTTTAACAAGCTGACCCGGTTACCCGTTGTTGTTCCCATCACCAGCGGCGGAAATTTTGCTCGCACGGCAGGTTTCACCGTTTCACTGGAAGGGGCAGGGATAAAAACAACGGGCGTTATTCGCTGCGACCAGCCCAGAACCATTGATATAGCTGCCCGGAACGGCAAGCGGCTGGAACGCATACCAGACGCTGTGGTAAATGACGTGCTTGCCAGGCTGGATGCAATTTTTAGTTAACGCAGGACGCAGAAAAGCAAAAAGCCTGCTTCAAAAGCAGGCTTTTCAAATATGGCTCCTCTGACTGGACTCGAACCAGTGACATACGGATTAACAGTCCGCCGTTCTACCGACTGAACTACAGAGGAATCGTTGTGGAGTCGTATCTTAGCGGCGAAAAAACTTTTGTCAAACATCTATTCGCCGTCCGAGGCTCAACTGGCGTATCCATCAACAAATTGTCGCCATTATCGACAATTTATCGGGAAAAATGCTTTGCAGGATTAGCTTTTCTCTATCATCATTTGAAATGTAGTTTCAACTTTTCTCACTAAGGTCTCCCTTGAACGTCACCGCCGCATTACGCCAGTCCGTCGAACGCACGTCCTGGTTTAAAAAACGCAAGAGCTACCGCGTCCTCTACTGGCGTGAAATCAGCCCGCTTGCGGTCCCCATTTTGCTGGAAAACGCCTGCGTATTGCTGATGGGCGTGTTGAGTACTTTTTTGGTCAGTTGGCTCGGTAAAGAGGCCATGGCGGGCGTAGGCCTGGCCGACAGCTTCAATATGGTGATCATGTCCTTTTTTGCCGCCATCGACCTCGGTACGACCGTGGTGGTGGCGTTTAGCCTGGGCAAACGGGACCGGCGGCGGGCAAGGGCGGCAGCGCGCCAGTCGCTGGCGATAATGACCCTGTTCTCGATTATTCTCGCGGCGGTCATCCATGCCTTCGGCGCGGAAATCATTAATTTTGTCGCCGGGGATGCGACAGAAGAGGTAAAGGGTCTGGCGCTGACCTATCTGGAGCTGACGGTGCTGAGCTATCCGGCAGCGGCCATCGCCCTGATCGGCAGCGGCGCGCTGCGCGGCGCCGGAACCACTAAAATTCCGCTGTTGATCAACGGCGGGATGAATATCCTCAATATTATTATCAGCAGCATCCTGATTTACGGCATTTTCTCGTGGCCCGGCATGGGGTTCGTCGGCGCCGGGCTGGGATTAACGATTGCCCGCTACATTGGCGCGGTAGCCACTATTTGGGTGCTCATGATCGGTTTTAACCCGGCGCTGCGCATTTCGCTGAAGAGCTATTTTAAGCCGTTTAACTTCGCCATTATCTGGGAAGTGATGGGTATCGGTATTCCCGCCAGCATTGAATCGGTTTTGTTCAACGGCGGCAAGCTGCTGACGCAGATGTTTGTTGCCGGGATGGGGACCAACGTGATTGCCGGTAACTTTATCGCTTTCTCCGTGGCCGCGCTGATCAACCTGCCGGGGAACGCGCTCGGTTCCGCATCGACCATTATCACCGGCCGACGCCTCGGAAAAGGGCAGATCGCTCAGGCGGAGCGTCAGGCGTGGCACGTCTTCTGGCTGTCGACCATCATTTTGACGGCGATCGCCTGGGGAACCGCGCCGCTTGCCGGCCTGATCGCCTCGTTCTATACCAGCGAAGAGGACGTTAAAGTGGTGGTGAAAGAGCTGCTGTGGCTGAACGCCTTCTTTATGCCGATCTGGGCGATGGCCTGGACGCTGCCGTGCGCCTTTAAAGGAGCACGTGATGTGCGCTACACCATGTGGGTTTCAATGCTTGGCATGTGGGGCTGTCGCGTGGTGGCGGGCTACACGCTGGGGATTGTGCTGGGCATGGGGGTGATCGGCGTCTGGCTGGGTATGGTGCTTGACTGGGCGGTGCGCGGCGTTTTGTTTTACTGCCGGATGGTCAGCGGGCGCTGGTTGTGGAAGTATCCGCGAACGAAAGCGTAGGCCGACGAGACCCGCGCGCAGATTGAAGAAACGTAACATGCGGTGGGCGAAACGGGACTTTTCGCCCAAAGTGGAGAATTATTCGGCAAACGGTTTGAAATGTGAAAACAGCCTTTGACAAGGTGGGGCGCCATCGATAATATGCGCCTCGTTCAAACGATTCCTCTGTAGTTCAGTCGGTAGAACGGCGGACTGTTAATCCGTATGTCACTGGTTCGAGTCCAGTCAGAGGAGCCATATTTAAGAAGCCCGCTTAAGGAAACTTAAGCGGGCTTTTTGCTTTCTATTCCATAGCCACGATGGTGGCAACGCCGGGACACAGAAGAACATTCCCGCGCACCATCAGGGCCTTAAAACCAGGAGACAATAAGGGAAATTAGCCCGATCGCGGCAGTCCAGAAAAAAAGAGTTGCTAATAAAATAAACAGGCGGATATTCCCTACGGTTAATTTCATAAAGCTGTCTTCCCTACTTTTACGAAAATAGTATATTGCCGGTCGCGATAGATAAGCATATCCATGGTTGCTTACTGTCGACATGCGCAATTTTATCTCTGGTAATTTAGTAACAAGGTATTTGTTGCAAATAACCTGTCGCTATTAAAGGATGATTCCAGAGTAGAGTAGCGCCCATAGAGAACTCTTTGATTATTTTGATCTCTCCCTGGCGCTGGCTATTTTGTACCGCTTTTTTGTTTCGTGTGAATTTATCTAATTAATTTAAGAGGTTACGATACTCAATTCAAGTGTTAATCAGCCCTCGGCTGGGCGTTTTATGACCATGGGGCAAATGATGTTGAGATGTTAATAAAATGTTTATTTTTTAATTGGCATAGCAATAATAATATTGCGCGGATATACCGTATGGATGTGTTCTGAGAAATTTTTACCCCTAACGAAAATAAACGCTTTATTTTATAATGCTCAGTCCGGCTGGTGGCCGCGTAAATATTTCACGCGATCCGGACTGAGTGTATTCTGCTCGTATGATATCAGAGCTTAGCGGAACGGCGGTTCGTTGAAGGTTCTCAGCTTGCGCGAATGCATGTGATCGCCTTCGGCGCGCAGCAGGTCAATCGCCCGAATACCAATCTGCAAATGTTCGGAGATAGCCCCTTCATAGAAGCGGTTCGCCTGGCCCGGCAGCTTAATTTCGCCGTGCAGCGGTTTGTCGGAGACGCACAGCAGGGTGCCGTAGGGGACGCGGAAGCGATAGCCCTGGGCGGCAATGGTCGCGCTTTCCATATCGATAGCCACCGCGCGGCTGAGGTTAAAGCGCAGCGCTGAGGCTGAGTAGCGTAGCTCCCAGTTGCGATCGTCGGTGGTGACCACCGTTCCGGTACGCAGCCGCTGTTTTACCTCTTCGCCCGGCATGCCGCTGACCTGCTTCGTGGCGTCGTAGAGCGCGCGCTGAACTTCGGCAATGCTCGGAATAGGGATATCCGGCGGCAGCACCGCATCCAGCACGTGGTCGTCGCGCAGATAGGCATGGGCCAGCACGTAGTCGCCGATATTCTGGCTTTCACGCAGGCCGCCGCAGTGGCCAATCATCAGCCACACGTCCGGACGCAGCACCGCCAGATGGTCGCAGATATTTTTGGCATTTGCCGGGCCGACGCCAATATTAATCAGCGTGATCCCCTGTCCGTTTTTGGTTATCAGGTGCCAGGCGGGCATCTGATGCTTTTTCCACGCCAGATCGGAAATTGCTTCCTCCGGCGCCTCCGTGTCCGCTGTTATCCAGATCCCGCCCGCGCAGGAGAGGGCGATATAGGGACTCTCGGGATCGAGAATTTGGCTACAGCCCCAGCGCACGAACTCATCGACGTAGCGGGTGTAGTTGGTAAACAGCATATACGGCTGGAAATGGTCAACCGGCGTGCCGGTATAGTGGCGCAGGCGCGCCAGCGAGAAATCGACGCGGCGGGCGTCGAAGTGGGAAAGTGGATAGTATTCCGTCGAATGAAACAGGCCATCGGCGGTTTCATCGCCAATTTGCGACAGCTCGGTGGTGGGGAAAAAACGCGTCAGGCCGGCGCTCATTGAGCGATCGAGCGTGAGTTCAGAGCCATCAATAACGTACGGATAGGGGATCTCATGCTGCGACAGCCCGACGGTAATCGCGGCATCGTAATCCTGATACAGCATGGTGAGCTGTTCAAGCAGATAGGCGCGAAACAGTTTAGGGTTAGTGATGGTGGTGGTATAGCAACCGCTATGGGTGAAGCGACCCCAGGCCCGGGTTTTTAACGCTTTATGTTCCGCTCCGTTCCACGATACCGACAGCTGCGGGTAAACGAACAGTCCTTCCGCACGGGCGCTATTCTCGGGGAGGATGTTATGGTGAATATAATCGCCGAGGGCTTTACGCAGCGCATTGACCGATTTTTCATAGAGCGCTTCGAGCTGCGTAAGCGCCTGTTCTGGGGTCAGCCTGGCGGCTTTCTGATTCATGACGTACTCCTTGTTTCTGCTCTGCTGACGTTTTGCTTAGTATGTCACAGACTGAAAAAGGCGCGGGACAATTTAACCCGCTTAGTTGAGAAAGTACTGAGATTAGAACCAGTTGATGCCGGGGATGTCGATTAATGCGCGGTGATATTCGCGATGGTGCCCCAGCGTTCAGCGCTGAAATGCGTGGCGTTGAGCACTTTTAGGGTGATCGACTTATTGTCGTTAATGCAGTACAGCGCGTTAGCCAACGGCGTCAGCTTATCGCCCTCCTGTAGACGCCGGCCGCAGGAAGTGAGTTCCGCAATGATGGTTAGCTGGCCGCTTTGCAGAACCGCGTGGGTATGTGTAGACGTCGAGGTCTCGCGTAGTTTCTTAATCCACCATTCCATTTGTTTATTCCTGACCTGTTACACTCCGGCGATAATTCATGTTTGCTTCTCATCTGACAATAAGAACAGGTGGTTGGTTTAGTCTATGTTTAATAAGTGAATCGCAGGATCGGATTCCTTCTGCATAATAGCCCACCCTGGCAGCTAAAGAGATAATTCGGACAGAAATATGGCAATGATGCGTTTTACCCGGCTGCTGAATAAGTCGGGATTAAGATTAGTCTCGGTGGCGAAAAAAGCCATCATTGGGCTGCTGGTGGTCGTGATCGTCTTTTTTATTGGCCGTATTTACGAATCGCAGCGCGGTCCGGCGCTGCACCGCTGGCATACCTGGACGGCGAATGAAATGAGCGCCAGCGAGATTGACCGCGCCACTTTTGCCGAATACCAGACGCGGGAAGCTGCGATTTTCCGCGATATGAAAAGCAGCATTACCGACACGTTGAGCGATGATGACAAAACGGCCATTAACCGCTTTTACGCGCAAAGCCTGGTCTATCCGGATAAGTTTCATCCCGACTGGAACCGCTCCTTTATTCTGCTGCCGCAGGGCAAACCGCGCGGCGCGGCGGTGCTGCTGCACGGCCTGACGGATTCGCCCTACAGCGTGCACTATCTGGCGCAAAGCTACCAGCAGCAGGGATTTGTCGCCGTCGCGCCGCGTCTGCCTGGGCATGGGACCGCCCCCGGCGCGCTCACCGCGGTGGACCGCGAAGAGTGGATAGCAACGACTCGGCTTGCGGTGCGCGAAGCGACCCGGCTGGCGGGGGATGACGCGCCGCTGCACGTGGTTGGCTACTCTAACGGCGGGGCGCTGGCGCTAAAATACGCCCTCGATAGCCTGGAAGATAAGTCGCTGCGGCGGCCGCAGCAGATCATCCTGCTGTCGCCGATGATTGGCGTTACCGCGTTTGCGCGTTTTGCCGGGCTGGCCGGTTTACCTTCTGTATTTCCGGCTTTCGCCCGCGCGGCGTGGCTGAACGTCGTCCCGGAGTTTAACCCCTATAAATACAATTCGTTCCCGGTGAAGGCGGCAAGGCAGTCGTGGCTATTGTCGCAGGCGCTGCAGCAGCAGATCGTGCAGGAAGCGCAGAGTAAGCGGCTTTCTGAACTGGCGCCGGTATTAACTTTCCAGTCGGTGATGGATTCTACGGTCAGCACCCGGGCGGTGGTAGATTCGCTCTATCGCTATCTACCGGATAACGGTAGCGAACTGGTAATTTTCGATATTAACCAGGCGGCGAATTTGCGCGCGTTATTCCGTCCGTCGCTCTATTCGGCGGTCAATACGTTATTGCCGCCGGCGCCTCGGCCCTACGGCACCACGGTGATTACCAACGCCGCGCCCGACACCTACGAGACGGTGGCCCGCACCACGCTTGCCGGGACGCGAAGCGAAACCGTGACGCCGCTGAATATCGCCTGGCCGCAGGATATGTATTCACTATCGCACGTGGCGGTGCCGTTCCCGCTGAGCGACTCGCTCTATGGCCGGGAACCGGCGGAGAAAAATCGCTACGGGATCAGCATCGGGACGATCTCGTTGCGCGGAGAAACCTCCACGCTAAGCGTCGGGTTGGATACGCTGATGCGCGTCACGTCCAACCCGTTTTTCCCGTGGATGATGGTGAGAATTAACCATCATATCGCCTGTAGCGATCGGGCTGATATCGCTGCCTGTCTCCGTCCAGAGCCGGCAGCGTCAGAATAGCGTAAGATGCATCACGGTACGGATGGCGATCCCGGCGATAGCGCCAATTGCGGCGAAGCGGAACAGGCGTACGAAGCGCGAGCTGACGCCCAGAAAGATGCCGATGCCGGGAAGATCGAACGTTTGCACTAGCAGGCCCGCCGAGGCGTTGATCTGGCTTACGGTCGCTTTACCCTGCTGGACGAGCTCGGAGACCACGCCGAAATAGGCCGTACCGCCGGCAACGCATTTGACCAGCGCCGGCAGCACGAAGTTAACCGGAATATTCAGCCACAGCAGCAGCGGCAGCAGCAGGCGCTGAAGCATCTCAATCAGGCCTGCCGCCTGCATAAATCCGACGATAGCCAGCGACAGGATCAGCATGGGCACCGCGCCGAGGGCCAGGCGGATGGCATCGGCACCGGCGCTGTTGATAACGGCGATAATCCCCTGGCTATTTTGCTCCGCTTCAGGCAGCGCGTCGGCCCGCGCGTTTTCAACCATCGATAGCCTGCGGCCGGCGATATGCCAGGTGACCGCGGCGGCGCACAGCCCGCCGACAATCGAAATGATGATTGAGGCCAGCCAGTGCAGGCCGAAGGGCGTTAACGGATAGAAAACGTTGCCTTGACCCATAGCGAAAAGCATCGCCAGCGTGGCGGCCATATGCCGGTCCGAAGCGCCGCGTTTATCCATAATCGCGAGGGTCGCCAGCGGGGCGGCGAAGCTGACAAAATTCATCTGAATCAGGGCAAACGCGCTCATCCCGGTTAAGCCGAACGGCTTAAGCAGCGGGGCGAGCCTGCGAACGATAACGTCCAGTACCCCGCGTACCTCGAGATATTTCATCACGATGAGCATGACGACCATGATTGGCAACAGCGTATAAAGCGCCACGTCGACGGAGGTTTTCCCCGCCGACATAATAATGCTGATGAAGTCCATCTATTTCTCAATCACTGCGGGCAGAAAGGATAATTAGCGCCATCATAATCCCAGCGACAAGGAAATGAAATCACCGCGGCGGCGCACGCTGTCATGAAACGGGCGCTTAACTGGACTTGCAATTAGCCCGGGACGGTGCAGAAAATTTGTCTGCCGATATTTGCAAAGCCTGTTTTTTGTTCCCAAACTGAATGAACACCGGGCGACTTTCTTTAAGGATAAAACTATGCAACGTTGTCTGCGGGTAGCGTGGGGAATTGTGTTTATTTTCGCCTTTTCAGTACAGGCTGAAACTAAAATATACGGCGAGCAGCGCGTTAGCGGCTGGTGGAACTGGCTAAAAAACGATGTCTCGCAGACCTGGAATGAGCCGCAAAACTACGATCTTTATCTGCCGTTTCTCAGCTGGCACAACCGCTTTATGTACGATAAAGAGAAAACGGATAACTATAATGAAATGCCGTGGGGCGGAGGTTTCGGCGTTTCCAGATATAACGCGGAGGGCAACTGGAGTTCGCTCTACGCCATGATGTTCAAAGATTCGCACAACGAGTGGCAGCCGATTGTCGGCTACGGCTGGGAAAAGGGCTGGTATCTTGATAGCCGTCGTGATTTTCGCCTGGGTCTTGGCGTCACCGCCGGGATCACCGCCCGCGATGATTTTGCCAACTACGTACCTCTGCCGATTATTTTGCCGCTCTTCTCCGCCAGCTACCGCCGTTTGAGCGTGCAGTTCACCTATATTCCCGGCACCTATAATAACGGCAACGTACTGTTTGCCTGGCTGCGCTATGGTTTTTAAATGCGCAGGCGTCCATGACCTGAACCGGCGATCGTCAAATCGTAATCACTTTTTTGACCACCGAATTGGACAGCGCCAGCATCGAAATCAGTACCGAAGTGATAAACGTAAGGACAATCAGCATTAATTTTGTCCCCAGCGAGTTAATCGGGATAAACGCGGTGAGCAGGTGAAAAACGGAGTAGTGGAGAATATAGACGCCGGTCATCGTTTTGCTAATGGTGGCGAGAAGGGCCTCTTTAAACTCGCTGTTTTTGCGAAACCGCACGCCGTTGGCGGCAATAACCAGCGCAACCACCAGAATATAGATTTGTGAACCGGTCAGAATGAACGCATTTCTGTCGGCCTTAAACAGGGCGAAAAAGAAATGCCGCTCGTAAAACCAGGTAAAAAGATAAATAAACGGAATGGCGATCATCGCGCCTTTGACCACTTTTTCTCGCCTGAGCCAGTCGGCGACCAGCGGGTCGCTGAAGAGCTGACCGGTCAGATAAAATAGCAGCCAGGTCCACAGGCGGTACTGCGGCGCCAGGCTTAGTGGATGAATATCAGGGTACAATGCGGATAAAAGATCGTAACCATACGAGAACAGCAGCAGGGAGAAGACCGCGGCAAAGAACGCTGTGCGTCTTTGGCTGAGCCACTCGATAACCGGGTGAAAGGTGTAAATGACGATAAACGCAAACACAAACCACGGCTGGATAAGATAGCCGCGCTGGTAGGGCTCCCAGAGATAGTACACCGTCATCCAGAACAGAAAGACGATCACCACGCTCTTGATTTTGCCCAACTGCCATTGTGAATCATGGCGAGACTGCGAATCCAGATAGCCTGCCACTACAAAAAACAGCGGCGTGGCGATAGTGGAAATAAACGTCAAAAACCCGAGGATCCAGTGATAGTCATAATCATAGCTATCCCAGGTATTGTAAATGGTGAAGAAGGTCACCGCCGTCATGCATCCCAGCGTTTTAATAATATTTAATCCGGTACTGTTCATGGTTGTCGCTTAATATTCTGATTGTGGAAACAGGCGTAAATCACCGGCAGAACCAGCAGCGTCAGAATAGTAGCAAAACCCAGACCAAACATGATAACAACCGCCATGCTCTGGAAGAAAACGTCCAGTAATAGCGGCGCCAGGCCGAGCACGGTGGTAAACGCCGTCAGCAGGATCGGGCGCAGACGCGAAGTGGCGGCATAGATAATGGCCTCCTGTTGCCCTTTCTCCTGCTTCTGCTGTTCAATCTCTTCTACCAGCACGATGCCGTTACGGATCAGCATGCCGCTCAGGCTCAGCAAGCCGATTAACGCCATAAAGCCAAAGGGGATGCCGGTAAGCAAGAAGCCCGGCGTTACGCCAATCAGCGCCAGCGGTACGGTCAGCCAGATAGCCACCGCGTTTTTCAGTGAGCTAAACATCAGCACGGTAATCACAAACATCACCAGGTAACCCAGCGGCAGGGTAGTGAACAGACCCTGCTGCGCCTCGCTGGAGTTCTCCGCATCGCCGCCCCACTCAATGCTGTATCCGTGCGGCAAAGCGATCGCATCAATCTGCGGCTTCACGCGGGACAGGATATCCCCCGATGTCTGGTTGCTCAGCGGATCGGGATCGGTCTGCACCGTCAGCACGCGGCTGCGGTCGCGGCGCAGGATAAGCGGATCTTCCCATTCGAGGTGAAATCCGCTGACCACGTTACTGAGCGGAATATACTGCTGGCGGCTCTGGCTCCAGACCAGCACGTTATTCAGGTGATTCGCGTCCTGGCGCTCAGCGGCCGGGGGGCGGACAACCACTGGCAGCAGGTCGGCTCCCTCGCGGTACAAGCCCGCGCGGCTGCCGGAGAAGTTCATTTCCAGGGCGTTATCAATATCCTGTTTATCAACGCCCAGCTCGCGCCCAAGCGCGGGGGAGTACTGCGGACGAATAACTTTGCTGCGGTTTTGCCAGTCATTCCGGACACCATCGGTAGCCGGATCTGCGGAGAGAATATCGCCAACCTGGCTGGCGAGCAGGCGCAGGCGGTCGGGGTCCGGACCTTTAATCCGCACCTCAATGGCGCTGTCGCCGGAAGGGCCGAACATCACGCGTTTCGTGCTGGCGTTTACCTGCGGGTAGTTGCGCGCAATGTAGCGATCAACATGCTGCGTCAGGGCGGCAATATTGCGCTGATCGTCCATGCGCACCATGATTTGCGCATAGTTGCTGTACTGCCGTTGTCCGCTATAGGTGAGGATAAACCGCATGCTACCCTGGCCAACGGTGGCCACGGTGGTGACCACCCCGGGCTGGCCATTAATGGTGGTCTCAATATCGCTGGTCATCTTTTCGGTGGTCGCGATATCGGTACCGTACGGGAGCCAGAGATCGACAAAGAAAATCGGCGTATTTGACGAGGGGAAAAAGTTTTGCCGCACCGATCCAAACCCCCAGATAGCGGCGGCCAGCAGCGCCGCCATGACGGTCAGGGTTAGGGTTTTGCGCAGCAGAAGAGCACGCAGAGCCTGCTGGTACAGGCGGTAAAAGCGGCCGCCGTAAGGGTTGGCGTCGGCCTGCGTCACCGGCTGCGATTGATTTTTAAACAGCCACCATTTAATCAGCACCGGGGTAATGGTCAGCGCCGAGAACCAGCTCAGCATGAGCGAAATCAGCAGCACCTGGAACAGCGATTTACAGTATTCCCCGGTCGAGTCCTGCGACAGGCCAATCGGCGCAAAGGCGAGAATGGCAATCACCGTGGCCCCCAGCAGCGGCAGCGCCGAACGGCGGATCACATAATTTATCGCCATTAGCAGCGTAGACCCCTGCTGGCGGGCGATCAGCACTCCTTCAACGATGACGATCGCGTTATCGACCAGCATACTGAGGGCGATAATCAGCGCCCCCAGCGAAATGCGCTGCAGCTCGATGCCCCACAGGTACATGATCAGCAGCGTGCCGAGCACGTTGAGCGCCAGCGACAGGGCGATAATAATGCCGCTGCGCACGCCCATAAAGATCAGCAGGACCCCAACTACAATCGCCAGCGCCATCAGGAAGTTAGTGATAAAACCGTTGACCGAGTGGGCGACTTCCGCCGCCTGATCGTAGAACAGGTCAATGCTGATCCCGGCCGGTTTTTCCGCCGACATCTGCTCCAGCTTGCTCTCCAGGGCGCGGCCAACGTCAATCACGTTAACCCCGGGTATAAACGACACCCCCATGGTGACCGCCTGTCGGCCGTTGGCGTGGTAAATGCTGGAAGGCGATTCGCTCAGCCCGCGCGATAGCGTGGCGATATCGCGCAGCCGCGTCGCCGTTCCCGAACCTTGCGGGCTGATTAACAGGTCGCCGAGCTCATCGAGGTTGGCAAACTCCCCCGTCGGGTGCAGGCGGATCGACTCGCTGCCGGATTTAATCTCGCCGGCGTTAGAGACCACGTTCAACCGGCTGAGGATAGCCGCCAACTGGTTGAGCGTGATGCCGCGGGCGGTCATTTTCGCCAGCGAGATATCGATGTTGATTTGCTGAGGGATCGCCCCGCCGATGGCGACTTTGCCGACGCCGGGAACCAGCACCAGTTCGCGGCGCAGCTGCTCGGCGTAGCGAACCAGTTCAGGATTGGTAAAGCTCTCGCCGGAGATAGCAAAGAAGAAGCCAAAGACATCACCAAAATCGTCATTGACAAACGGGGAGGAGACGCCGGGAGGAAATTGACGGGCGGCGTCGCCGACCCGGCGGCGCAGTTCATCCCAGATTTGCGGCAGCTCGCTGGAGTGGTAGTGCGAGGCGATATTGACGGTGATTTGCGACAGGCCGTTGGAGGAGATCGAACTGACGTTGTCGAGATATGGCAGCTGCTGCAGCGCGTTCTCGAGCGGCAGGGTGACTTCTTCTTCAACCTGCTGCGCCGACGCGCCGGGATAATGGGTGATCACCACGGCGGTTTTAATGGTAAACGCCGGGTCTTCCAGGCGGCCAATATTCAGCAGGGCGAAGATCCCCCCGATGCCCAGCAGCAAAATAGTCAGCCAGACGCGGATCGGGTTGTTAATAAACTGGCGGGAGATATCCATTACAAACCTCGTTCACGCGTCCAGATACGAACCGGCTGTTGCGCATGCAATTCTCTGACGCCTGCCGCCACGACACGCTCGCCGACGCTGAGCCCTTCGGTGATCACCACGCCCTGAGAGGTGACCTGACCAACGCCGACTTTCCTCTCTTCCAGCTTAAGCTCGTCGCCGCTGCCCTGAACGACCCAGACGTGGGGTTCATTGCGCGGGCGATTATCCGGGTTAAACACCGCTTCGACAGGCACCACCACCGCATTTTTACCGGTGCTGGCGGGCAGGTTCGCCAGGTTAATTGTCACCGTTCCGCTCACGCCGCCCACCGCGGGAAAGTCGGCCGGTCGCGGCATGGTCAGGATGATTTGCCAGGTGAGCGTACTGCTGTCGCTGCTGCCGGTGTGCTCTTTATATTCAGCGGTAAACTGGCGGTCCGGCATGGCGTTAATTTTGACGACCGGACGATACTGCGCGTTGCGAATATCGAGCGCGGTAAAGAGATTTTCCGGAACGCTAAACACCACATCAAGCAGATCGGTTCGCGTCAGGGTCACAATCGGCTGCCCGGCGGCAACCACCTGATGGTTACGTACCGGGACGTAAGCGGCAACGCCGCTGAACGGGGCGGTCAACGCCATTTGCGACAGCTCTTCGCGGGCGATTTTCAGCGCGGCATTGGCGGAGTCGCGGTTGGCCCGCTGGATATCCATTTCCGCCTTTGAAATCGCCTGGCGACCGGCCAGCGTCTGGAAACGATCGAACTGCCGCTGGGCGAGGGTAGCGGCGGTCTGCCGTTCATTCACGCGCTGCTGCGCTTCCCGTGCGCTGAGGCGGGCAAGGGTCTGCCCCTGAGTAATAGCGGCTCCCTGACGCACATCAAGCGATTCAATCTGCCCGCCGCGTTTAAAAGATAAATCGGTGGAGTCCCCGGACTCAATGCGGGCGGGGAATACGCGCTGCTGCGCATCACCGATAGCCACCACCTCGGCGACTTTGACCATCCGCGGTAACGGCGTAATGTCAGGCGCTTTCCGATCGCAAGCCGTTGTTATTAAAATAACAAGCGGAATGAGAGAAAAATAACGGTTCACTGTATTCCCCTCGGAGTTAAAGTCTATGTTTTACATATTGTTTACAATCGCTGATTTTATTCTGCGAGCGCCGAGACAACGAAATAGGTAATTAACCCGGTAGCCGTACAAGCGATTATTGCCAGGGCAATAAACAGGCTCAGGCGAAACAGACTGTAACCGAACATCGTTCCTCCCTTTCGCTTAAATAGCTAGCTAAGTAAATTCTTATCTTAGTAATTATTGTGGGACGCCAGAAAACGAGCAAGCCACTGATAATGAGGATAGTCGTAGTAAAATGGAAATGTTAAAAAGAGCAAAAATTACGGCGATGGCGACGATTTTACCGGGTTTGTAGTCGAATTGTCTGGCGCTGCCTGGCTCTGTGATATTTTTCAATATATTAATTGGCTGCTTAATAATGTTAACCGTGGTGTGCTACGTTTAATTATAGTCACGCATCTAACAGATCTTGTTCTTGAGATTGCTTCCTCAGCACCATTGCCTGGGCTGTTTTTACCACCTTTTTTTATAGGTAATAAAAGGATTGTCTCTATGTATAAAAATATCCTCGTGCCGGTTGATGTGTTTGAAATCGGTCTTGCCGACAAGGCCATATCCCACGCCCGATTCCTTGCGCAAAGCTCTGCCGGAAAGATTCATCTCCTGCACGTTATCCCCGCTTTTTCCCCGGTACTGACGCGCGGTTTTATTTCCGATGCACGGAAAATGGAAGACTATCTGGTTAATACATCTAAAGAAAAGCTGGATGAGCTCAGTAAAAAACTCTCGCTGGCGGAAAACGATATCCAGATTCACATACGCAGCGGCAACATTCGCGATGAAGTAACCAAACTTGCCGATGAGCTGAAGGCGGATGTGGTGATCGTCGGTTCGCGCAATCCCAATATTCAGACCCATCTGCTGGGGTCAGAGGCGGCAGGTATCGTTCGTTATGCCCATGTTCCGGTTTTTGTGGTGCGTTGAGGACGGCCTGAGGCTGTCCTGATTTCCGTTACAGGAGTGAGGAGATAACTATGAATACAGAAAAACCGGGCGGCCCGTTTTATCAGCTCTCCGTAGACGAAACGCTGACCAGCACCAACAGCACCCCGGAAGGCATCAGCGGCGCCGAGGCATCGGCGCGCTTGCAGCAGTATGGTGAAAATGCGTTGCCGCAAAAGGCCGGGAAGCCGGCGTGGCTGCGCTTTCTGGCGCATTTTAATGATGTGCTGATTTACGTCCTGCTGGCGGCGGCGCTGCTGACGGCGGTCATGGGCCACTGGGTAGATACCCTGGTGATTCTGGGCGTGGCGGTGATTAATGCGCTGATCGGACATATCCAGGAGAGTAATGCGGAAAAATCGCTCCAGAGCATTCGCAACATGCTCTCCAGTGAAGCGGTGGTGATTCGTCAGGGTAATCATGAAACGATCCCGACTACCGCTCTGGTCCCCGGCGATATCGTGGTGATCCGCGCGGGCGATCGAATACCTGCCGACCTGAGGGTGATCGAAGCGCATAATCTGCGGGTGGAAGAGGCGATTCTGACCGGTGAATCGACGGTGGTGGAAAAAAGCACCGAGGCGCTCAGCGGCGAACTGCCGCTTGGCGATCGGACGAATTTGCTGTTTTCCGGCACCACGGTGAGTTCGGGCGGCGGAAAAGGTCTGGTCGTGGCGACCGGCGGAGATACCGAGCTGGGCCACATTAACCAGATGATGTCGGATATCGAAAAACACCGTACTCCGCTGCTGGTGCAGATGGATAAGCTCGGTAAAGCCATTTTTATCATCATTCTGGTCATGATGGCCGCGCTGTTTGTCTTCAGCCTGCTGTTCCGCGACATGCCGGTTTCCGAGCTGATGCTGTCGTTGATTAGCCTCGCGGTGGCGTCGGTGCCGGAAGGGCTACCGGCGATTATCTCGATTATCCTCTCGCTCGGCGTACAAACCATGGCCCGGCAGAAGGCGATTATCCGCAAACTGCCGACCGTGGAAACCCTCGGGGCAATGACGGTGATCTGCTCGGATAAAACCGGGACGCTGACCATGAACGAGATGACGGTCAAAGCCGTTATCACCGCCGATAAGGTTTATCGAGTGGAAGGCGACAGCTACGAGCCGGTAGGGAATATTCATCCGATCGATGAACCCACCCCGATAACCGTTGTTCCAGGCACTCTGCTGGAACGCTATCTGCGCACCATCGATCTGTGTAACGACAGCCAGCTTATCAAAGATGAAAGCGGGCTGTGGAAAATTACCGGCGGCCCGACCGAAGGGGCGCTGAAGGTGCTGGCGGCGAAAGTCCCGCTCCCGGCGGTCAACACCGAGCTGCGCAGTAAAATACCTTTCGATTCACAGTACAAATATATGTCGACGCTTTACCGCATCGGCGATGAAGAGATGATTTTGATTACCGGCGCGCCCGATGTCTTGTTCCGTCTGTGTCAGCATCAGCAAACCGACCATGGTCTGGAGCCGCTCGACCAGCCTTACTGGGAAGCGAAAATCGAAGAGTACGCGCGGGAAGGGCTGCGGATGGTGGCGGCGGCGTGGAAACCGGCAGCCAACGGACAAACGGAGCTTGGCCATCAGGATTTACAGCAGGGCGTCATTCTGCTGGGGATCGCCGGGATGATGGATCCGCCGAGACCGGAGGCGATTACGGCGATCGGCGACTGCCTGCAGGCGGGGATCCGCGTGAAGATGATCACCGGCGACCACCCGCAAACCGCGATGAGCATCGGCAAGATGCTGGGGATCGGCAATGCGGAAAACGCCATTACCGGACGCGAGCTGGAGGTGATGGATGATATTCAGCTTAGTGAAGCGGCGCAGAAATTTGATATTTTCGCGCGTACCAGCCCGGAAGATAAATTCCGCCTGGTCCAGGCGCTGCAAAGCAGGAAAGAGGTGGTCGGGATGACCGGCGATGGCGTGAACGATGCCCCGGCGCTGAAGCAGGCCGATGTCGGGATCGCCATGGGGATTAAGGGCACCGAAGTGACTAAGGAGGCCGCTGATATGGTGCTCACCGATGATAACTTCGCCACCATCGCCAGCGCCGTCAGAGAAGGGCGTCGGGTATACGATAACCTGAAGAAAACCATTCTGTTTATCATGCCGACCAACCTGGCGCAGGGACTGTTAATTATTATCGCGCTGCTGGCGGGGAATTTAATACCGCTGACGCCGGTGCTGATCCTGTGGATGAACATGGCGACCTCCGCCACGCTGTCGTTTGGCCTGGCGTTTGAAGCCGGAGAGAAGAACATCATGCGGCGTCCGCCCCGCGATCCTAAGCTGCACGTAATGGACGGCTTTGCTATCTGGCGGGTGATTTTTGTCGGTTCGATGATTGCCGTTAGCGCCTTTGTGCTTGAAGCCTGGCTACAGCCCCGCGGCTATTCGCCTGAGTTTATCCGCACGGTGCTGCTGCAGACGCTGGTCACCGCCCAGTGGTTCTATATGCTCAACTGCCGGGTGGCGGACGGCTTCTCGCTGAGTAAAGGGCTGCTGGCGAACCGGGGGATCTGGATTGTCAGCGGGGTGCTGCTGGTGCTGCAGCTGCTGATTATCTACGCGCCGTTTATGCAGATGCTGTTTGGTACCGAAGCGCTGCCGTTCCGCTACTGGGTTATCACCTTTATTATCGGTTTTGTGATGTTCCTGATTGTGGAAGTCGAGAAGCCGCTGACCAGGAGATGGCGTACGGCCTGATATTGAGCAGAACGCGGCATTCCCCGTAGCCCGGCTAAGCGCAGCACGAGCCGGGCTATCCGTGATGTGATGATGGGTTCCCCGGGCAGGCGCAACGCGCCGCTCCCGGGATAACCTCGTTGCTTGCAATTGAGATTGATATTAGCAATCATTATCACTACCGAGGGTGTGCTGGAAACAATCAACCGATGTCGCTTCGCAAGTTTTGTTTTGCTTCTCCGCTGAAAGAGTGGATTTTTATCGCCGCGCTGGTCTCCACGCTTTATGGCATTAACGCTTACGCCAGGCCAGATATGCGCCCGCTGGGGCCGAAAATCGCCGACCGCGGCTCCGCGTATTATCACTTCAACGTTGCTTATTTCGATTCCCTTGATGGCGAACGGCATTATAAGGTCTGGACCGCGATACCGAACGCGGCGCCGCCCGCGCAGGGGTATCCGATTCTGTACGCCCTGGACGGCAACGCGGTGATGGACCGGTTGTCTGGCTCGCTGCTTGAGACGTTTACGCAAAAAACGCCGCCCGTTATTGTGGCCATCGGCTATCAAACGAATTTGCCCTTCGATCAGCCTGCCCGAGCCTATGACTACCGGCCGAAAGTAGAGGAGAATCCTGCCGACGCCGGATGGGACCGACGGAAGAGCGGCGGCAGCGAGGCATTTCGCCAGCTATTAGAAAATACCATCGTGGAAAAAGTTGAGCGCGGGATCGCTATCAACCCTCAGCAGCGGGCTATCTGGGGGCACTCCTATGGCGGATTATTCATCATTGACGCCTGGCTGGAGTCATCCCGCTTCCGGATCTATTTTTCTGCCAGTCCTTCCCTGGGACGGGGCAACGCCTCGCTGTTAGCAAGAATGGCCGAGGCGAAGGCGGATGCGTTTAACCGGAAGTCCCTGTACCTGATGGAGGGGGCGGTTGCGACCCAACGGGCCTCTTCCGCAGGGGCAGAAGAGATCCGAGGCAACGTTCTGCAGACGGTTTCCCTGCTCAAGAAAAATGGCGTGGCGGTCAACTGGTGGCCCTATCCCGGACTGTCTCACGGGGAGATGTTTAGCGCCTCGCTGCAAAGCGCGCTGCTGGCGATGAGCGGTTATCCGCAGGGAACGGGTAAGTAGCCGAGCATTATTTTCGTATGCTGCCTAAAGCTAGCGTGAAGGTAGTGAATCACGTTCAGATGATGTGGTCATCGTTTGCCGCATAGCCTGAGCGCATCGCGCAGCATTCATTTACTGGTCAATGAACCCTGCGCCTCCGCAGCTTAAGGCAGTTGACGGTACGCTTCGTCGGCGACCGGCTCCAGCCATTCGTTAGACGCCCCTTCGGCAGGGACGGCAACGGCAAGATGCGCAAACCAGCTATCGGCGGCCGCGCCGTGCCAGTGCTTGACCCCCGCAGGAATATTCACCACATCCCCGGCGATAAGCGCACGCGCCGGTTGATTCCACTCCTGATACCAGCCGCGTCCGCCGGTCACCAGTAAAATTTGCCCGCCTTTATGGTGGATATGCCAGTGGTTACGGCAGCCGGGCTCGAAGACCACGTTGCCGATAGTGACCCCTTGCGTGGAGAGCATATTCAGGTAGCTGGTACCCTGAAAATACTGCGCATAGGCCTCGTTTTTCTCCCCCTTGGGGAAGATACCGTTACCGTCAAATTGTTGTTTCATGGGTTCTCCACATTTCAGTTTCGGCCTTTTAAGCGGCCCCTTACGACTCGTTGAACAAAGTGTAGGGAAGGTTTGATTAAATGATAAGATGCGCAAATATGAATACACTGGTGCACAAAATTCACCAATGATGAGCAAAGAAAAACTCAACGACCTGCAGGCTTTTGCCACGGTGGCTCACGAGCGCAGCTTTACCCGGGCGGCCGCGATTCTGGGTATTTCCCGGTCAGCGCTGAGCCATACGCTGCTGGCTCTGGAAGCGCGTCTCGGGGTAAGGCTGTTAATCCGCACCACGCGCAGCGTTTCGCCAACCGATGCCGGGAACCGTCTGCTGGCCGTTCTGGCGCCGCGGCTGAATGAAATCGAAGCTGAACTGGCTTCGCTGCGCGCTTCACGAGATAAACCCACCGGAACGGTACGCATTACCGCCAACGATCATGCTATCGTCACCGTGCTGTGGCCCCGTCTGCGGCCTTTATTAACGCAATACCCGGACATTCATATTGAGTTCAGCGTCGGATACGAGCTGACCGACATTGCCGCCCAGCGTTTTGATGCCGGCGTACGGATGGGCGATCAGGTGGATAAGGACATGATTGCGGTGCGCATCACGCCCGATGTGCAGATGGCGGTGGTTGCCGCCCCTGCTTATCTTGCCGGCAGGGCGGCAGTAAGACGTCCTGAGGATCTGATGGCACATAACTGCGTTAATTTGCGTTTGCCCACCCACGGCGCGCTTTACGCCTGGGAGTTTGAAAAGGGAAGTCAAAAGACCAGCGTTCGCGTTGACGGGCAAACCGTTTTTAACAATACCTTTCTGATGATTCAGGCCGCGCTGGACGGGGCAGGGATTGCCTATGTTCCTCACGACTTAGCGGCGAAATATATCGCTACGGGGGAACTGGTACCGCTACTTGCCGACTGGTGCCCTCATTTCCCGGGGTACTATCTTTACTACCCGGGCCGACAGCATCTTCCGGCGGCGTTTACGCTAGTGGTCGACGCGCTGCGCTGGCGTCAAAAAGGCTAATATTGGCCTTCAGGAATATCTCAACTTATTTGCTGTTTTTATTTTTTGTTGGCATGCTGTCCCTGAATTTTATAGAAGATATATCCGGTTAAGCAGAGCACTTACTATCGTTCTTGTGGATATTCGCACGTCTGTTCGCAATATTTAAAATTAGACAAAAATTACAGGGATCTGAGTAACTCGACTGTTTATAATGTTAGGTCGTTTAATAGCCTGGTTATTTGCAAGATAGATAGTGAGCCGTAAAATTATACAGAGCAATAAAATAGCTTTTTTTGCAAAAAAATAGCTCTTCGTTTTATTTAAGTGGTAGGTGAAATAATGAAAAAAAATATAATTATTATCTGTGGGTTATTTTTTTCCACAGTAAGTCATGCCAGCGCGCTCTATTTTTATGAAGTGGGTACGGAAGATGCTGCGTTGGCTGGAGCGGGTCAGGCCGCACGTGCGCAGGATGCATCAACGCTGTTAACTAACCCGGCAGGGATGACGCGATTACCCGATCATATGCTGACGGGGGGAGTACAGGCTATGGGAGGCGATATATCCTATCAACTGGATAATGAATCGAGCGGGCGTCAAAGTCCGGGCAACGTCATGAATCTGTTTCCTAATGCCAGTATGTTCTATACGCAACGTCTGAATGATTCCGTGTCAGCAGGACTGGGCCTTTACGGTAACTATGGGCTTGGTATTGATTTTGGTGAATGGGCAGGCGATCGACTTATCAAAAAAAGTACGATGGTAGCGATGACGCTCAGCCCGGGAATTGCCTGGAAGCTCAGTGATAACGTTTCCGTCGGCGCCGCTGTGGGGCTTAATTACGGCTACCTTTCTTTAACCCGGAATGTTGATCGCCATGATGAACGACAAAATGACCATGACTGGGCGATGAACTACCGGCTGGGCATACTGATGGATCTTACCGACCAGACTCGAGCGGGAATAACCTGGACAAGTAAAACTGACTATCACTTTAGTATCGACGGCAAGGCGCGTTTTCCGAACTTGCCAAACGTTGAGTACGATCTTCCCGTTGCGGCTCAAGTCCGCGCGCCTCAGCAGGTCATGTTGAGTGTGGTTCATGATGTAAATAAATATTGGTCCGTGATGGGCGATCTTGGTTGGCAGGACTGGAGTCAGTTTGGTAGCCCGGAGATTACGATTAATGGCCAAGCGGGCAATAGAAACAACCGGTTAAAAGATACCTGGCATACGGCATTAGGCGTTCAGTTCCGGCCTGAAGATCGATGGCGCCTTAACGCGGGTATCGCTTTTGACAGCACGCCATACAAAACACAAAGCGATGTTGCTCTGACTCTACCTACCGGTGATGAGTGGCGTTTTGCGACCGGGGCGCAATATCAAATGACCCCGGCGAGTAATATCGGATTTGCGGTTGAATATCTGCACATGCAATCATCTCAGGTGAACTCAGCAGCCTTCGCTGGAGAATATAATAAACCCTGGCTATGGTTCGCCAGCGTAAACTACAGCTATCAGTTCTGATCGGTAAACCAGACATTGAGCTTTGGCCAGCATGACGATAACCCTGCAGCGGCAGACGTGGCTACAACCTGCTAAAAAGACGCTGGAGATCGTCACCGCCTATCGGGTGATGCTGCCAACTTACTGATTTAGTGTATGATGGTGTTTTTGAGGTGC
>NZ_ALNJ01000080.1:0-13614 GCF_000293135.1 Klebsiella sp. OBRC7
AGGGTAAACGGCTGGCTCCAGCTTTCAACGGCGGCGGAGATCCCCAGTCCGACAATGCCGGTAATGCCGAGCTGCACGGTGGTCAGCGGGATCAGCGGCACCTCGCGGGCGCTTTTGCTGGTGTAGCAAAACCAGATCGATTGCACCAGCGCGGTCAACAGGAACCAGCCCTGGCTGGGGTGAAACGCAATCGGCATATGCAGGCTGAGTAAGCCGAGACCGACAACCGCAATCGGCAGGCACTCCCAGTAGGCCCGCGCCGGCCGCACCTTCATCATCCCCCATGCGGTAAGCGGCACGAACAGCATCGACAGGCTCATGATAAACGCCCCTTCACCCAGCGACGGGGTCGTCGATACCGAGTAGATCCACAGGCACAGGTTTAGCGCAAACCACAGGCCGCTGATAATCATGCGCGGCCACTGCTGCCTCTCGACGCGCAGGCCGCGGCAGAAAGGCAGCAGCAGCAGCGCGGCGAAGAAAAAGCGCAGGCCGAGGAAAGCGAAAACCGGCATGCCGGCAATCGCTTCCCGGGAAAAAATCCATCCGCAGGCGGCGATAACCGTCGCGACTATGAGCAGCAAATCAGCCTGGCGTTGCCGGGTCATCGCCACGTCTCCTTGTGTGAGTGATTACCAGCCGGGCACCGCGCCGCCGTTAAAGATCGTCTCCGCCGCCTTCGCCACCTCCGGCGACTGGTAGGAGTGGATAAACGCTTTGACGTTTTCCGCATCTTTGTTGTCTTCGCGGGTCACGATGATGTTCACATAGGGCGAGTTTTTATCTTCAATAAAGATACCGTCGCGCACCGGGGAGAGGCCCGTCTGCTGCAGGTAGGTGGTGCTGATGATCGCTACGTCTACCTTCGGGTCGTCGATGACGCGCGGCAGCTGTGCTCCTTCCAGCTCCATAATTTTCAGGTGATGCGGGTTGTCGGTGATATCAACCGCCGTCGGCAGCAGGCCGGTGCCCGCTTTGAGGGTAATCAGCTTTTCCTGCTGGAGCAGAAGCAGCGCGCGGCCCAGGTTGGTCGGGTCGTTCGGAATGGCGATGGTCGCGCCGTCTTTCAGCTCGGCGACGGATTTAATTTTGCGCGAGTAGCCCGCCATCGGGAAGACGAAGGTGTTGCCCACCGCCACCAGACGATAGTTGTGGGCTTTATTATCCTGTTCGAGGAACGGGCGATGCTGAAAGACGTTGGCGTCCAGATCCCCGGCGTTGGTGGACTCATTCGGCAGCAGCGAGCCGCTAAAGCCCACCAGCTCCACGTCGAGGCCATATTTCTCTTTAGCCACTTTCTTCGCCACTTCCGCCACATCCTGTTCCGCGCCGTTAATCACGCCGACTTTAATGTGTTTCGCATCGCTGCCCTTCTGGTCGCAGCCCGCCAGCAGCAGGCCCGCCAGCACCACGGCGGCGGCTGTCCGTAAACGCAATTTCATTGTTATCACCCCGTCAGTCCATAGAAGATCGTTATTATTTTTTCGTCTGAAACTATAACGACTTTGTGCTGGGGTTTTAAACGCAAAAACCGCAACCGGAAATAAAATCATCTTCCCCCCGGATTGCGGCTGCCGCCTTATCCGGGCTACCCGATCGCCAGGCTTAGAGCAGCGCGAGGCGGAGGGAGGGTTTTATGTTTACAAACCCAGTTCGCTCAATCCCGGGTGATCGTCCGGACGACGGCCCTGGGGCCAGTGAAACAGACGCTCGCTCTCGGTGATGGGCAGATCGTTGATGCAGGCGTAGCGCGTCTGCATCAGGCCGTGCCGATCAAATTCCCAGTTCTCGTTGCCGTATGAACGAAACCAGTTGCCGCTGTCGTCGTGCCACTCATAGGCAAAGCGTACCGCAATACGGTTATCGCTCCACGCCCACAGCTCCTTAATCAGCCGGTACTCCTGCTCTTTACGCCATTTGCGCTGCAGGAAGTCGATAATCTGCGTTCTGCCGTGAACACATTCGCTGCGGTTACGCCATTCGCTCTCGACGGTATAGGCCAGCGCGACCTTAGCGGCATCGCGGCTGTTCCAGCCATCTTCAGCGGCACGGACTTTTTGTGCGGCGCTCTCGCGGGTGAACGGCGGCAGAGGCGGACGTTGTTCGGTCATCATGAATCTCCTGTATGAATACGCTGCTGCAGACGCTGATTTTCCCGCTCCAGTTCGTCAATACGCTGTTGCAGCGTCTGGCTATACTCCGCCACCTGCTGAGCGGTATAGCGGGGAGTAATATGCTGGGGGCAGTTCCAGTCAAAAGCCTGCAAATGAAAACGGTAAATACGCTCAATCCGGGCCCGATAGTTCGCCGGCGCGACCTGCGCCAGCAGCTGCGGGTCGGCATCCACCGCCACAACCTCTACGGTGGCGTAGATTTTCAGCCTGGCACGGCGCGGGTAATCCATCAAAAACAGACAGGCCCGATCGCTGCCGCGCAGGTTGCCGGTGGTGATGTACTGGCGATTACCGGAAAAATCCGCCATCGCCAGGGTGGTTTCATCCAGCAGATGCAGAAAGCCCACCGGGCCGCCGCGATGCTGAATATAGGGCCAGCCGGTTTGCGAAAGGGTGGCCAGATAGAAGCTGTCGCGGGTGGCAATCATCGCCTCCTCGCTGGCGCCGAAGCGCTCACCCCGGCGCTGGCGATGCGGCGACTGCCACAGCTCATCGCTGCCCATTTCATGCTGGACATCCATCACGTCCGGCGTCATGGCGATATCAAGAAATTCTGCTGGCATAGGTCCTCCCGATGCGTTGCGGCGTAACTCATCATGGACTGTGCTGGCAGAAAAGATAATAGTGGCAATATAACAATCATCTTTCCGAAAAACGGGATAATTATGGACCGACTCAGCGCGATGGCGCTGCTGGTGAAAGTGGCCGAACTCGGCAGCATGTCGGCGGCGGCGCGGGCGCTGAATATGCCCCTGACCACCGTTAGCCGCCAGATTGGCGAACTGGAAAATACCCTCGGCGTGCGCCTGATGATCCGCACCACCCGCAAGCTGACGCTGACCGATGCCGGCGTCGATTATGTCGCCGCCGCGCGGCGCATTCTGGAAGAGGTGGAGAACGCCGAGCGCCGGGCAGCGGGCGAATATCAGGAGCCAAAAGGCGAACTGGTTCTCTCAGCCCCCACCATGTTCGGTCGTCAGCATGTTTTGCCGGTGGTGACGGATTTTCTCGCCCGCTACCCGCAGATTCGCGTCCGTTTACTGCTTAGCGACCGAAACGCCGATCTGGTGGGCGATCATATTGATTTAGCGGTACGGATCGGTACGCTGCCGGACAGCGGGATGGTGGCCACCCGGCTGGGCGAGATGCGCATTGTGACCTGCGCGCACCCGGCTTTGCTGGAAAAACACGGCATACCCGAACGCCCGCGCGAGCTGGCCGCGCTACCGATCATTCGTATTGAATCGCCAATGCCTTATCGCGGCTGGCGCTTTAACGCCGAAGAGGCGGAGGACCGGCTGGTGGCGCTGCAGCCGGTGCTGTCGCTGACCACGCCGGAGAGCGCCGCCGATGCCGCCCGCCTGGGGGCCGGCGTGGCGCGCCTGCTGCATTACCAGGCGATCGACGGCCTGGCCCGCGGCGAGCTGAAGCTGCTCCTGCAGGCGATGGAACCAGAGCCTGCACCGGTGCACCTGCTGTACACCTCGCGGGATCTGGCTCCGCTTAAGCTGCGTAAATTTATCGATTTCGCCGCGCCGGCTCTGCGTCGGGCGCTGTTGCGTATTGCCGCCGCCGTCTAGCGTGCGCTGGTTTTCAGCGGCGCTTCTTTCAGTAGCCAGGAGAGGGCAAATGCCGCCGCCATAATGCAGGCCGCCATCAGAAACGCCGCATGGATAGCGGATCCGAAGGCGTCCAGATAATCGAGGCGGATCTCCGCCGGGAGATTCTGTACCGCCGCCGGGTTCAGCGCCCTCGGCAGCTGCGCGCCTTCCGGCAGCAGGCGCTGAAGATTGCTTTGCAGCACGTGGGTAAATACCGCCCCGAACAGCGCCACGCCGATAGAACCGCCAATCGATCGAAACAGCGTGACCCCGGAGGTCGCCACGCCGTACATCTGCGCGGGCATCGCGTTCTGTACCGCCAGCACCAGCACCTGCATCACCAGTCCCAGACCCGCTCCTAGTACCCCGGTAAACAGATAGAGCTGCCACATCGCTGAGTGGATGGTAATGCGCGTCAGCAGCACCATGCCAACGACCCCCAGCAGGGTGCCGATAATCGGAAATACGCGATACTTGCCGGTGCGGCTGATAATGCGCCCGCTGACGATCGAGGTCAGCAGCAGGCCGCCCATCAGCGGGATCAGCTGCAGGCCCGCCTCGGTCGGCGTCGCCTCTTTGACCACCTGCAAATAGAGCGGCAGGAAGGTCACCGAGCCGAACAGCGCCATGCCAATAACAAAGCCAATCAGGCTACATAGCAAAAAGCTGCGGTTGCGGAACAAGGAGAGCGGAATAATCGGCTCGCTGGCCAGCCGCTCTTCATGAATAAAGCCGACGATCCCGACCAGGCCGAACGCCAGGATGCACCACAGCTGCGGGTCGCTCCACGCGCGGACGCTGCCGCCCTCGGAGGTAAACAGGATGATGCACAGCAGCGCCATGCTGAGGTAAATCGCCCCCAGCCAGTCGATCTGGTGCTGGCTGCGCTTATTGCTGCTGTGAAAGACCGCGCCGATCACCAGCAGCGCAAACAGCCCCAGCGGCAGGTTGATGTAAAAAATCCAGCGCCAGGAGGCGTGCTGCACCAGGAAGCCGCCGATTAACGGCCCGATTACCGTCGCCAGGCCAAAGACGCCGCCGAACAGGCCCTGATAGCGGCCGCGATTCGCCGGCGGGATGACGTCAGCCACCGCCGCCATGCTGATCACCATCAGGCCGCCGCCGCCGAGCCCCTGCAGGCCTCGCATCAGCACCAGCTGGGTCATATTTTGCGCCAGCCCGCAGAGGGCGGAACCGGCAAGAAACAGCACAATCGCCACCTGCAGGACAATTTTGCGCCCGAAGAGATCGCCGAATTTGCCGTACAGCGGCACCGCGATGGTCGAACTCAGGATATAGGCGGTGACCACCCAGGAGAGCTTATCCAGTCCGCCGAGCTCGCCGACAATGGTCGGCAGCGCGGTGGAAACGATAGTCTGATCCAGCGCCGAGAGCAGCATCACCAGCAGCAGGGCGCTGAAGAGCAGGCGGATCGAGGGCACCGCCGGTTGGCTGGCGATTTCAGATGTCATAGCATCACTCGCTTGAAATTAATTAAATGCATAATTAATATTTAGGGAAATGATGAATCTGGTCAAGGGATCGCCACAGGATGTCAGCACAAAAAGACAACGAAGCCCCGCGTCGTCCCGGTCGCCCGCGCGGGCAGAAATCCGGCTCCGCCAACCGCGAACAGCTGATGGATATTGCCCTGGCGCTGTTTGCGCGCCACGGGATCGCCCGCATTTCGCTGAACGCCATCGCCAAAGAGGCGGGGGTAACGCCCGCGATGCTGCACTACTACTTCAGCTCGCGCGAAGCGCTGGTGGAAAAGCTGGTTGAAGAGCGCTTTATGCCGCTACGCAGCGAGATCGGACAGATTTTTGTCGCGCACGGCGACGATCCGGTCACCGCCTTTACGTTGCTCATTAAAACCCTGGCGACCATGGCGGAGAAAAACGCGTGGTTCGCGCCGCTGTGGATGCAGGAGATCATCGGTGAGATGCCGGTGCTGCGCCAGCATATGCACGCGCGTTTTGGCGATGAGAAGTACCACAAGATGCTGGAGACGGTGCGCCGCTGGCAGCGAGAGGGCAAGCTTAATCCGGCGCTCTCCCCGGAGCTGCTGTTTACCACCCTGATAAGCCTGGTGCTGGTCCCGTTCTCCCGCACCCACACCGATCCGCGGTTGCAATCGGTAGACCGGGAGATGATTGTCAGCCACGCCCTGGCGCTGATAAGCCGCGGGATCGGCGGCTGATTCCCCCCGGCTCGCGCTGCGCTTAGCCGGGCTACAGGTTTACAACCGTCTGCGATCGGGTAGCCCGGACAGGCGCACAGCGCCGCCTCCGGGAGGGTCTCCTGAGGCCCGGTTTACAACACTTTCGATAAATAGTGGCGCTGCATGCCCACGTGCGGAAAATCCGGCAGCGACATCTGCAGTTGATAGCCCAGCTTCTGATAAAACGGCAGCGCCTGAAAGCTGAACGTATCCACCAGCACGTGGCTGCAGCCGCGCGCCCGCGCCTGGTTTTCCGCTTCATGCATCAGCTCGCTGCCAAGGCCGCTGCCGCGCGAGGCTTCGCTGACCCACAGATAGTCAATACACAGCCAGCTGCCCTTGCGTTTGCCGATCAACCCGCCGCGCATCGCGCCAGCGTCATCGCGTGAATAAACGCCCAGCTCGCCGAACTGGGCCGGGTCCAGAAAGCGCAGATTGAATTCACGCAGCCCCGCCAGCAGCTCTTCTTGATCGGCGGGATTAATGTTCTCTGTTATTATTAATGTCATTGATTATCTCCATCTTTTATTTTTCACAGACCATTCACCACCCTACTTTCACAAAATATCCTTTTTTTCTCCATTATTTCCTGACTAAATTCCCTGCACTAAATTTTGTGTAAAAAACCTTCCCATCATTCGGTACAGACGTATAATGGGAAAAAATGAGAACGATCATTCTCAAAAACAAAAACCATGGAGAATCCCATGAAAAATGCCCTGTAGCAGGCGTCACTCCTCGATTCAGAGCCTGTAACCGCCGTCTGATACCGTATTCGCCGCACGGGAAAATCTCGGAAAAACCGCTTAATTAATAGCGGTATTCGCAGAGTCATTTACTGCAAACAGGAATATTTACTTCCCATTTGGTTATTTGTGCTTGCCCGGAGATGCATCATCGCCCGGCCCATCACCCCGCCAGTGAATTTGCGGGGCGGACGTCGTTCATCCTGAGAAAATATAATGAAATATACTTTAGCCCCCATCGCAGCAGCATTATTTCTCCTTAGCGGGTGCGATAATGCGCAAAACGCTTCCCCGCAGCAGATGACGCAGGAAGTGGGTGTCGTTACCCTGCACGGCCAGCCTGTCCCTGTGGTGAGCAGCCTGACCGGACGCACCACCGCCTCGCTTAGCGCCGAAGTGCGCCCGCAGGTCGGCGGGATCGTGCAAAAACGCCTGTTTACCGAGGGCGATATGGTCAAAGCCGGACAGGCGCTGTACCAAATCGACCCGTCAAGCTATCGCGCGACGTTTAACGAAGCCGCCGCATCGCTTAAACAGGCCCAGGCGCTGGTCATCGCCGATTGCCAAAAAGCCCAGCGCTACGCGGTGCTGGTCAAAGATAACGGCGTCTCCCGTCAGGACGCCGATGACGCGATAGCGACCTGTAACCAGGATAAGGCCAGCGTCGAGTCGAAAAAAGCGGCGCTGGAAAGCGCGCGCATCAACCTGAACTGGACCACCGTGACCGCACCGATTGCCGGGCGCATCGGGATCTCTTCCGTCACGCCGGGCGCGCTGGTGTCCGCCGATCAGGATACCGCGCTGGCGACGATCCGCGGCCTGGATACGATGTACGTCGATCTCACCCGATCCAGCGTCGATCTGCTGCGCCTGCGTAAGCAAAGCCTGGCGAGCAACAGCGATACCCTTAACGTCACCCTGACTCTTGAAGATGGCAGCACCTACAGCGAAAAAGGTCGCCTGGCGCTGACCGAAGTGGCGGTGGATGAATCGACCGGCTCGGTCACGCTGCGCGCGATCTTTCCCAATCCGCAGCACGTGCTGCTGCCGGGGATGTTCGTTCGCGCCCGCATAGACGAAGGCATCATGAACGATGCGATCCTCGCCCCGCAGCAGGGCATCACCCGCGATGCCAAAGGTGATGCCACCGCGCTGGTGGTTGACGCTAATAACAAGGTTGAACAGCGCAGCGTGGAAACCGGCGAAACCTACGGCGACAAATGGCTTATCGTCAACGGCCTGAAGAGCGGCGACAGGTTGATTGTCGAAGGAACCGGCAAAGTGGCACCGGGCCAGCAGGTCAAAACCGCCGAAGTCAAAAATGACGGAGGCAACGCCTGATGTTCTCCCGTTTCTTCGTGCGACGCCCGGTCTTCGCCTGGGTTATTGCCATTCTGATTATGCTCGCCGGGATTCTGGCTATCCGCACCCTGCCGGTCGCCCAGTATCCTGACGTCGCCCCGCCGGCGATAAAAATCTCCGCCACCTACACCGGGGCCTCTGCGGAAACCCTGGAAAACAGCGTCACCCAGGTTATTGAGCAGCAGCTCACCGGACTGGACAACCTGCTCTACTTTACGTCCACCAGCAGCTCCGACGGCTCGGTCAGCATTACCGTTACCTTTGAGCAGGGTACCGATCCGGATACCGCCCAGGTTCAGGTGCAGAACAAAGTGCAGCAGGCGGAATCCCGTCTGCCGAGCGAAGTTCAGCAGTCCGGCGTAACGGTGGAGAAATCGCAGAGCAGCTTCCTGCTGATCCTCGCGGTGTATGACAAAAACAACAAAGCCACCAGCTCCGACATCTCCGACTGGCTGGTCAGCAACATGCAGGATCCGATGGCGCGTATTGAAGGCGTCGGCAGCCTGCAGGTGTTCGGCGCGGAATACGCCATGCGCATCTGGATGGACCCGACCAAACTGGCCTCCTATTCGCTGATGCCATCCGATGTACAATCGGCCATTGAGGCGCAGAACGTGCAGGTGTCCGCCGGTAAAATCGGCGCGCTACCCGCCTCCAACGCGCAGCAGCTGACCGCCACCGTGCGTGCCCAGTCGCGGCTGCAAACCGTCGCCCAGTTCAAAGATATTATCGTCAAGAGCAAGAGCGACGGTTCGGTGGTACGCCTGAGCGACGTCGCCCGCGTTGAGATGGGCAGCGAAGATTACACCGCCTCCGCCAATCTCAACGGCCATCCGGCTGCCGGGATCGCGGTGATGATGGCGCCGGGCGCTAACGCCCTGAATACCGCGACGCTGGTGAAAAATAAGATTGCCGAGTTCCAGCGTCAGATGCCGCAGGGTTACGATATCGCCTACCCGAAAGACAGCACCGAGTTCATCAAAATCTCGGTGGAGGATGTGATTCAGACGCTGTTCGAGGCGATTATCCTCGTGGTCTGCGTGATGTATCTGTTCCTGCAAAACTTCCGCGCTACGCTGATCCCGGCGGTGGCGGTTCCGGTCGTGCTGCTGGGCACCTTCGGCGTGCTGGCGCTGTTCGGCTACTCCATCAACACCCTGACGCTGTTTGCGATGGTGCTGGCGATAGGCCTGCTGGTGGATGACGCCATCGTGGTGGTGGAAAACGTCGAGCGTATCATGCGCGACGAGGGGCTGCCCGCCCGCGAAGCCACCGAAAAATCGATGGGCGAAATCTCCGGCGCGCTGATCGCCATTGCCCTGGTGCTCTCGGCAGTGTTCCTGCCGATGGCCTTCTTCGGCGGCTCAACCGGGGTGATTTATCGCCAGTTCTCGGTGACCATTATCTCGGCGATGATGCTCTCCGTGGTGGTCGCCTTAACCTTAACCCCGGCGCTGTGCGGCGCGCTGCTGAGCCATTCTAAACCGCATATCAAAGGCTTCTTCGGCGCCTTTAACCGTCTGTGGGGACGCACCGAGCAGGGCTATCAGCATCGTGTTGTCGGCGGCCTGCGCCGCTCGGCAATGATGATGGGCGCTTTTGTCCTGATTTGCGGCGGCATGGCGCTGGCGATGTGGAAACTGCCGGGCAGCTTCCTGCCGACGGAGGATCAGGGCGAAATCATGGTCCAGTACACGCTGCCCGCCGGGGCGACGGCGGTACGTACCGCCGAGGTTCGCCGCCAGGTCACCGACTGGTTCCTGACGAAAGAGAAAGCCAATACCGACGTGATCTTTACCGTCGACGGCTTTAGCTTTAGCGGCAGCGGACAAAACGCCGGGATGGCCTTCGTGTCGCTGAAAAACTGGTCCGAACGTAAAGGCGAAGAAAATACCGCTCAGGCCATCGCCCTGCGCGCCACCAAAGAGCTCGGCAGCATTCGCGACGCCACCCTGTTCGCCATGACTCCGCCGTCGGTAGATGGCCTGGGGCAGAGTAACGGCTTCACCTTCGAACTGATGGCCAGCGGCGGCACCGATCGCGATAGCCTGATGAAAATGCGCAGCCAGCTGCTGGCCGCGGCGAATCAAAGTACCGAGCTGCAGTCGGTACGCGCCAACGATCTGCCGCAAATGCCGCAGCTGCAGGTGGATATCGATAATAACAAAGCCGTGTCGCTCGGGCTGTCGTTAAGCGATGTCACCGATACCCTCTCCAGCGCCTGGGGGGGGACCTACGTTAACGACTTTATCGATCGCGGTCGCGTGAAGAAGGTCTATATCCAGGGCGAAAGCGACGCCCGCGCCGTGCCGTCCGACCTCGGTAAATGGTTCGTGCGCGGCAGCGACGACAGCATGACGCCGTTCTCCGCCTTCGCCACCACCCGCTGGCAATACGGTCCGGAAAGCCTGGTGCGCTACAACGGTTCCGCCGCCTTTGAAATCCAGGGTGAGAACGCCAGCGGCTTCAGCTCCGGCGCGGCAATGGACAAGATGGAGGCCTTAGCCAATAACCTGCCCGCCGGTACCACCTGGGCGTGGAGCGGCATGTCGCTGCAGGAAAAACTCGCCAGCGGCCAGGCGATGAGCCTCTACGCTATCTCGATTCTGGTGGTCTTCCTGTGCCTCGCGGCGCTGTATGAGAGCTGGTCGGTGCCGTTCTCGGTGATCATGGTGATCCCGCTTGGGCTGCTCGGCGCGGCGCTGGCGGCGTGGATGCGCGGTCTGAGCAATGACGTTTACTTCCAGGTGGCGCTGTTAACCACCATCGGCCTGTCGTCGAAGAACGCCATTCTGATCGTCGAATTCGCTGAATCGGCGGTGGAAGAGGGCTACTCCCTGTCGCGTGCCGCCATGCGCGCCGCGCAGACCCGTCTACGCCCTATTGTGATGACCTCGCTGGCGTTTATTGCCGGGGTGCTGCCGCTGGCGATCGCCACCGGAGCCGGGGCCAATAGCCGCGTGGCGATCGGTACCGGGATTATCGGCGGCACCCTGACCGCGACGCTGCTGGCGGTGTTCTTCGTGCCGCTGTTCTTTGTGCTGGTGAAACGTTTCTTCACCCGCCATCGTTCTTCTCAGGAGTAAGTTATGTTTCGTTTTACTTTAGTTTTTGTTGCGCTCCTGACGGCGGGCTGCGTCTCTCTCGACCCGCACTATGAACGTCCGGCCGCGCCGGTCCCGGCGACCCTACCGGGCAGCCACGGCGAGGCAACCGCGGTAGTCAGCGACTGGCAGCAGGTAGTGAATGACGCCCGCCTCAAAAAAGTAGTGAACATCGCCTTGACCAGCAACCGCGACGTGCAGAAAGCGCTGGCCGATATCGAAGCCGCGCGCGCCCAGTTTGGCGAAACTCGCGCCTCGCTGTTTCCGACCCTCGACGCCGAGCTGAGCCATACCCGCAGTAAAACGGTGGCCAGCGGCCTCACCTCGTCAGCGGAAGCCGACGGCGCGGTCTCCAGCTTCGAGCTGGATCTGTTTGGCAAGAACCAAAGCCTGACGCGCGCGGCGCGGGAAACCTGGCTTGCCAGCGAATTCACCGCCCAGAATACGCGTCTGACGATGATCGCCGATCTGACCACCGCATGGATAACGCTCGCCGCGGACAACAGCAATCTGGCGCTGGCGCAGGACACCATGGCCAGCGCGGAGAACTCGCGCCGCATCGTCACCCGCCAGATGGAAGTCGGCACCGCCTCGGCAGGCGACCTGAGCGATGCCGAAAGCGTTTATCAGCAGGCGCGCGCCAGCGTCGCCAGCTACCGCACGCTGGTGGCGCAGGATAAAAACGCGCTCAACCTGCTGGCCGGAGAAACCGTGCCGGATAGCCTGCTGCCCGGCACGCTGGAAAGCCTTGGCGATCGGAGTATTACCCTGGTGCCGGCGGGCGTCTCTTCATCGGTACTACTGCGCCGCCCGGATATCCAGGAAGCGGAGCATAATCTGAAGAGCGCTAACGCCGATATCGGCGCGGCGCGGGCCAATTTCTTCCCGTCCATCTCGCTGACCGCCAGCGCCGGGGTCGGCAGCGACTCGCTCTCGTCGCTGTTCAGCCACGGCATACAGGTGTGGTCATTCGCGCCGTCCATCAGCCTGCCGCTGTTTACCGGCGGCAGCAACCTGGCGCAGCTGCGCTATGCTGAAGCGGAGAAAAAGGGGCTGATCGCCACCTATGAGAAGACGATTCAGAGCGCCTTTAAGGATGTCGCCGACGCGCTGGCGCGCCGGGAAACGCTCAGCGAACAGCTGGACGCACAGAATAAATACGTCGCGGCGGAGCAGAAATCGTTGAATATCGCGATGAAGAGCTATCAGGCCGGGGTCGGAGATTATCTGTCGGTGCTGACCGCCCAGCGAACGCTGTGGTCGGCGCAGGCCACGCTTATCTCCCTCCAGCAAACGGATCTGGAAAACCGCATTACCCTCTGGCAGTCGCTGGGAGGCGGCGCCAGCTAACGCTTTTGCCGGGCGGCAACGCCCGGTTTGATGACAAGGAGCCCGTTGATATGTCCCGAATTTCCCTCTCCTGGGTCGTGGTTCTCGGTTTGCTTAGCGCCATTGGGCCGCTGTGTACCGACTTCTATCTGCCCGCGCTGCCGGAAATTACCCAGCAGCTTAGCGCTACCGGCACGCAGACCCAGCTCTCGCTGACCGCGGCGCTAATCGGCCTCGGCCTTGGGCAGCTGTTTTTCGGCCCGCTGAGCGATCGCATTGGCCGTAAAAAGCCGCTGGCGCTCTCCCTGCTGCTGTTTATCTTCTCCTCGGCGATGTGCGCGATAACCTACGATATCCATATGCTGATCGCCTGGCGCTTTCTGCAGGGATTCGCCGGCGCGGGCGGCTCGGTGCTGTCGCGTTCCATCGCCCGCGACAGGTATCAGGGTACGCTGCTGACCCAGTTTTTCGCCCTGCTGATGACCGTAAACGGCATCGCGCCGGTGCTTTCACCGGTACTCGGCGGCTGGATCATCACAGCCTTCGACTGGCGTATCCTGTTTTGGGCGATGGCGGCGATCGGCGTAGTGTTACTGCTACTCAGCCTGACGGTGCTGCACGAAACGCTGCCGGGAAAAAGCGCCGCATCGGCTACGCAGCGGCAGGATGAAACTCCGGTGCTGAAAAATCGCCGCTTTATGCGCTACTGCCTGATTCAGGCGTTTATGATGGCCGGGCTGTTCTCCTATATCGGCTCGTCTTCGTTCGTTATCCAGAGCGAATATGCCATGAGCGCGATGCAGTTCAGCCTGCTGTTCGGCCTTAACGGTATCGGGCTGATTATCGCGGCGCTGATCTTTTCCCGCCTGACGCGCCGCTTCAGCGCCGAAGCCCTGCTGCGCGGCGGCCAGCTGCTGGCGGTGGCGTTTGCCGCCATCACCCTGCTCTTCGCCTGGCTACCGCAGCCGACGCTGGCGCTGGTCGGCCTGTTTTTTACCGTTTCCATGATGAGCGGCATCAGTACCGTTGCCGGCTCGGAAGCGATGAACGCCATTCACGCCCGCCAGTCCGGCACCG
>NZ_ALNJ01000081.1:0-35136 GCF_000293135.1 Klebsiella sp. OBRC7
GTCGTTAGCTCAGTTGGTAGAGCAGTTGACTTTTAATCAATTGGTCGCAGGTTCGAATCCTGCACGACCCACCAATTTAACATCAAACTCAGATGTTAAGCGTGAAGGATAACGTTGCGTCAGTAACGGCCCGTAGGGCGAGCGAAAGCGAGTCATCCTGCACGACCCACCAATTTCGAATTGGTGACGAGTGAAGAATATTCAGGCAGTACCCGAGCGGGTCGTTAGCTCAGTTGGTAGAGCAGTTGACTTTTAATCAATTGGTCGCAGGTTCGAATCCTGCACGACCCACCAATTTAACATCAAACTCAGATGTTAAGCGTGAAGGATAACGTTGCGTCAGCAACGGCCCGCAGGGCGAGCGAAGAGAGTCATCCTGCACGACCCACCAATGTAAAAAAGCGCCCTAAAGGCGCTTTTTTGCTATCTGCCATTTCCTCGAAAAGCACAACAATCCGCAATACCTTAATGCTGCGTTATTCTACCGTCGTGCTGCGTTTACCGTGGCTACAATTGGCACAGGCCAGTAGCCCGGACAGATGCGCAGCATCGCCTCCGGGAAATGCGCCCTGTGGGAAAAATTCCTCACGACATTTTCTGCACAATCGGCTATCTTGTTTAGCATATAAAACACCATGACCGATTAATACCTTTCTTCAGGCATTATTACGGTCTGAAAGTTAAGCCAGTGAAACGAGACTGCAAGATGAGCGTAATGTTTGACCCGGAAGCGGCGATTTATCCTTTTCCTCCGAAGCCCATGCCGTTAAACCGCGATGAGAAGCACTTTTATCGCGAAAAAATTAAACGCCTGCTGCGCGAGCGCGATGCGGTGATGGTGGCCCATTACTATACCGACCCCGAAATTCAGCAGCTGGCCGAAGAGACCGGCGGCTGTATCTCCGATTCCCTGGAGATGGCGCGCTTCGGCGCCCGACATTCTGCCTCGACGCTGTTGGTTGCCGGCGTGCGCTTTATGGGAGAAACGGCGAAAATCCTCAGCCCGGAAAAAACCATCCTGATGCCCACGCTCCATGCGGAGTGCTCGCTCGATCTGGGCTGCCCGATCGAGGAGTTTAGCGCTTTCTGCGATGCGCATCCGGATCGTACGGTCGTGGTCTACGCCAATACTTCAGCGGCGGTAAAGGCGCGCGCCGACTGGGTTGTGACGTCGAGCATCGCCGTGGAACTCATTGAGCATCTTGATAGCATGGGTGAAAAAATCATCTGGGCGCCGGACCGCCATTTAGGCAGCTATGTGCAGAAACAGACCGGCGCCGACGTACTGTGCTGGCAGGGCGCCTGCATCGTTCATGATGAATTCAAAACTCAAGCGCTGGCGAGAATGCGGGCGCTTTATCCGCAGGCCGCGGTGCTGGTTCACCCGGAATCACCGCAGGCGATTGTCGATATGGCTGACGCGGTGGGGTCAACCAGCCAGTTGATCAATGCCGCTAAAACGCTGCCGCATAAGCAGCTCATCGTCGCCACCGACCGCGGCATTTTCTACAAAATGCAGCAGGCGGTACCGGAAAAAGAGCTGCTGGAAGCGCCTACGGCAGGCGAAGGGGCAACCTGCCGCAGCTGCGCCCACTGTCCGTGGATGGCGATGAACGGCCTGCAGGCGATTGCGGAAGGGCTGGAAAAGGGAGGCGTTGAACATGAAATTCACGTTGATGAACAACTGCGAACCGGGGCGCTGGTTCCGCTAAACAGAATGCTCGATTTTGCGGCTACACTTCGGGGATAGCTCATTACTGCGTTACAGAACGCTCTGGGGATAAGATGGATTTTTTTAGTACGCAGAACATATTAGTGCATATACCCATTGGCGCCGGAGGATATGACCTGTCGTGGATTGAAGCGGTCGGCACCGTCGCAGGATTGCTGTGCATCTGGCTGGCGAGCCTGGAGAAGATTGCCAACTATGCCTTTGGGCTGATCAACGTCACGCTGTTTGCCATTATCTTCTTTCAGATCCAGCTCTACGCCAGCCTTCTGCTGCAGATCTTTTTCTTCGCGGCCAACGTCTACGGCTGGTACGCCTGGTCACGACAAACCAGCGATAACCAGGCGGAACTGCAAATCCGCTGGCTGCCGCTGCCGAAAGCGTTAGGCTGGCTGGCGGCCTGCGTGGTGGCGATTGGCCTGATGACGGTATTTATCAATCCGGTTTTTGCGTTTCTCATCAGGATTGCCGTCGCGCTGATGCACACCCTGGGCCTGCAGGTTGCTATGCCGGCGCTGCAGCCAGACGCGTTCCCTTTCTGGGACTCCTGCATGATGGTTCTCTCGGTTGCGGCGATGATCCTGATGACGCGCAAATACGTCGAAAACTGGCTGCTGTGGGTGATTATCAACGTCATCAGCGTGGTTATTTTCGCCCTGCAGGGCGTTTATGCGATGTCGCTCGAATATCTGCTGCTGACCTTCATTGCCCTCAACGGCAGCCGGATGTGGATTAACAGCGCGCATGAGCGCGGCTCTCACGCGTTTTCCCGCTAATGGTGATGATGATGTCCATGCCCGGCGTGCGTCATGTTCAGACGGCACTCCGGGCCGCTACAGGGCTGATACTCCATCTGAACCGTAATATGTTCAATTTCATACTTATGCTGTAAGAAGCCCTGGATTCGTTCAAGCAGGCCGTCGTGATCGTGCGGCGGTACCACCTGCACGTGCAGCGTCATCACCGTTTTTTCTCCTACCAGCCACGCATGAACGTGGTGTACGTCGCGAACTTCCGGTATCGAGCGGCGCAAATCGCGCTTTAAGGCGTCGACGTCAAGCGAACGCGGCGCGCCCTCCAGCAGCTCATTAACGCTCTCCTGCAGCAAACGCCATGCGCTGCGCAGAACCAGGCACGATACCAGCACGGACAGAATAGGATCGATAGGCGTCCAGCCGGTGGTGATGATCACGATTGCGGCAATAATGGCCCCAACCGAACCGAGTAGATCCCCCAGCACATGAAGAGCGGCGGCCCGCACGTTGAGGTTACGCTCTTCACTGCCGCGATGGAGGATCCAGAAGGCCACAATATTGGCCAGCAGGCCGGCAACGGCGATGATCATCATGGTTTTACCGGCTACCGGTTGCGGATGATGAAAACGCTGAATGGCCTCCCAGACGATTAATATCGTAATGACCACCAGGGCGATAGCGTTGAGAAAAGCCGCCAGCGTGGTCAGCCGCAGCCAGCCAAAGGTGTGTTGAGCATTAGGCGGGCGACTGGCGAAACGCACGGCCAGAAAGGCGAACAGCAGCGCTGCGGCGTCCGTCAGCATATGCCCGGCATCGGCCAGCAGCGCCAGCGAACCTGAAATGAGTCCGCCTGCAACCTCAACCAACATGAATCCGGCCGTGACGCAGAACGCCAGCAGCAGCCGACGGGCATTATTATCTTCGGTGGATTGCGGAGAATTATGCGAGTGTGATTGCCCCATGGTGTCATCCCTACATTATTATTTTGATGATTACTTTATGACATGATTCACCTCTTGGGGTGAATAAAATGAAAAAAGGAGAGCCTTAGCTCTCCTTCCGGGCGGATACCGCGCAGATTATTGGGTGGTACCGTCGGTTTTCGTCGCCTCGTCCTGGCCGACCTTTTTATCGGTATCCGGGCAGCGGCCATCTTTGCACATTGAGTTTTTGTGGACTTCATCGCTCGACATCCCGTCGTGGTTCATGGTCGAGCCGTTGGGGTGAAGCATGGTGCCACCGGTATCGGTGGAACCGGAGTTGATTTTACCGTTGTCGACGTTGTTTGGTGCCACGTTTTCACGCGCGTCGGGGGCGACCTGACCCGCGTCGGCTGCCGAATTGGCCTGCCCGTTGTTCGACTGCGCGCCGGTATCGGCGGCCAGCGCCGCGCCGCTGGCCAGGCCCAGGGTTGCTGCGAGGAGAAGACTGGTTAGCTTGTTCATTTTCATTGGATGCTCCTGTTATATCGATTTACCGAATTACCTCTTCCAACAGTGCATTGCCGGAGGTTCTACTCGTTGTGGTTAAAGTTTCGCTGTCAGCGAGCGGCATTAATATATAATGCTGAATGCTAAAGAAAATTAAGTTCTAACAGTTAAAAATTATAGCTTGTAGCCACTATTCCGCGACTTTATGGCGTTTTTTAGCCTATTTCCAGGAATATTCTGCCGCTACTGTAAAATCACGTTTACACTTTTTGAGCGAAGAGATAGATTGGAGGGATTGCATTTAACTAGATAAGTATGGCAACGCTGGAAATAAGATGAATTATCAGAACGACGATTTACGCATTAAAGAGATCAACGAATTATTACCTCCCGTTGCGCTCCTGGAAAAATTCCCCGCTACCGAAAACGCCGCCAACACCGTTGCGCATGCGCGCAAAGCGATCCACCAGATCCTGAAAGGTAACGACGATCGGCTGCTGGTCGTGATCGGTCCATGTTCCATTCACGATCCGGCGGCGGCAAAAGAGTATGCCGAGCGTCTGCTCACGCTTCGCGAAGAGCTTAAAGGCGAGCTGGAAATCGTGATGCGCGTGTATTTTGAAAAACCGCGCACCACCGTGGGCTGGAAAGGGCTGATCAACGATCCGCATATGGATAACAGCTTCCGCATCAACGATGGCCTGCGGATCGCGCGCAAGCTGCTGCTGGATATTAACGACAGCGGACTGCCAGCGGCCGGGGAGTTCCTCGATATGATCACCCCGCAGTATCTTGCCGACCTGATGAGCTGGGGCGCGATTGGCGCGCGTACCACCGAGTCACAGGTGCACCGCGAACTCTCTTCCGGCCTCTCCTGCCCGGTAGGCTTTAAAAACGGCACAGATGGCACCATTAAAGTCGCTATCGACGCCATCAATGCCGCCGGCGCGCCGCACTGTTTCCTGTCGGTGACCAAATGGGGACATTCGGCGATTGTTAACACCAGCGGCAATAGCGATTGCCATATTATCCTGCGCGGCGGTAAAGAGCCGAACTACAGCGCGCAGCACGTGGCAGAAGTGAAGGTGGGTCTGGCGAAAGCAGGCCTGCCCGCTCAGATCATGATCGATTTCAGCCATGCCAACTCCAGCAAACAGTTTAAAAAGCAGATGGATGTCGGCACAGACGTATGCCAGCAGGTTGCCGGCGGCGAGCGGGCGATTATGGGCGTGATGATCGAAAGCCATCTGGTGGAAGGCAATCAGAGCCTCGACAGCGGTGAGCCGCTGGCCTACGGTAAAAGCATTACTGATGCCTGTATCGGGTGGGAAGATACCGATACGCTGCTTCGCCAGCTGGCGAATGCGGTAAAAGCGCGCCGCGGTTAGGTTTTACGGCGAGTCTCAAAATAAAAAAGCGTGGAGGGCTCCACGCTTTTTTTACATCCCGCGAAAATTACTTCGCTTTACCCTGGTTCGCTACGGCAGCGGCTTTCGCGGCAATCTCGTCGGCGTTACCCAGATAGTAATGTTTAATAGGCTTGAAGTTCTCGTCGAACTCATACACCAGCGGTACGCCGGTCGGGATATTCAGTTCAAGGATCTCTGCTTCGCCCATGTTGTCGAGGTATTTCACCAGCGCGCGCAGGGAGTTACCGTGAGCGGCGATAATCACGCGCTCACCGCTTTTGAGACGCGGCAGAATGGTTTCATTCCAGTACGGTACGACGCGGTCGATGGTCAGCGCCAGGCTCTCGGTGGTAGGCAGCTCAGCGTCGGTCAGTTTTGCATAGCGCGGATCGTGACCCGGGTAGCGCTCGTCGTCTTTGGTCAGCTCCGGCGGCGTTACCGCAAAGCCGCGACGCCACTGCTTAACCTGCTCGTCACCGTATTTTTCAGCGGTTTCCGCTTTGTTGAGGCCCTGCAGCGCACCGTAGTGACGCTCGTTCAGTTTCCAGGACTTTTCTACCGGCAGCCAGGCCTGATCCAGTTCGTCCAGCACGTTCCACAGGGTGTGGATGGCACGTTTCAGCACAGAGGTATAAGCAAAGTCGAAGCTGAAGCCTTCTTCTTTCAGCAGCTTACCGGCCGCTTTTGCTTCACCCACGCCTTTTTCAGACAGGTCAACATCATACCAACCGGTGAAACGGTTTTCGTTGTTCCATTGGCTTTCGCCGTGACGAACGAGTACCAGCTTAGTTACAGCCATACACTTACTCCTCAATACACGTCATCTTTCTCGCCGCCTTGATGCGATCCGAAATCTGTAGTGTGTATATTTATTGATTGATAACTATTCTCATTATATTGCCGCGACTTACCTCACGGCAATGCTTATCCCTAACCATAGCGAAAATAGTCGCTCAGTGTAAGGTGCTTGTAAAACAGAGGTTATGTTTTTGTCTGTAAGTGGCGTATTTTTCAGCGAAAGGATAAAAAAAGCCCTCCATCAGGAGGGCGGGGGATTATTGCGCAATAAACTGATATTCCGTCAGGCTGACGTACTCTTCGCCGGGGCGCAGTACGCAATCCGGCTGCGGCCATTCCGGATGGTTCGGTGAATCCGGCAGGAACTCGCTCTCCAGAGCCAGACCTTGCCAGTCAGCGTAAGGCTGCCCGGTGCGCGACGGCGTGCCGGCCAAATAGTTGCCGGAGTAGAACTGCAGCGCCGGAGCGGAGGTATAGACCGTCATCTGCAGCTTTTCGTCCTGCGACCAGACGTGAGCCGCCGGGCTTTTGGCATCGCCCAGCGCCTGGAGCAGAAAGGCGTGGTCGTAACCTTTGACCTTTTGCTGGTCTTCATCGCGCAGGAAATCGTCCGCCAGCATCTTCGGCGTGCGGAAATCGAAGCTGGTCAGGGTGACGTTTTGCAAATCGCCTCCCGGAATACCGTCGCTCTCAACGGGCAGATACGCATCGGCAAAGATTTGCAGCTTATGGCTACGCACGTCGCTCTGCACGCCATCAAGGTTGAAATAGACGTGGTTGGTCAGGTTTACCGGGCAGGGCTGATCAACGGTGGCGCGATACTCGATGGCGATACGATTATCGTCGGTCAGGCGGTAGTGCGCCGTAGCCGTCAGATTGCCGGGGAACCCCTGATCGCCATCGTGGGAGGAGAGTGAAAACAGCGCATGACGATCGTCGGCGCTGACAATCTGCCAGCGGCGCTTATCAAAACCTTCAGGACCGCCGTGCAGCTGATGGCCGGCCTCGTTGGAGGGCGTCAGATTAACGCTACGGCCATCAAGGGAAAAGCGGCTGTTGGCGATACGGTTCGCGTAACGGCCTACGGAAGCGCCGAGATAGGCGGCCTGGCGCGTATAGTCGGCAGGGGTCGCGCAGCCGAGCAGCGCTTCGCGTACGCTGCCGTCGGCCAGCGTCACGCGCGCGGAGAGCAGCGTCGCGCCCCAGTCCATTACGGTGACCGTCATGCCTGCGTCGTTACGCAGGGTGAGGAGATTCCACGGCTGGCCGTCCGGCGCCAGCTCCGTTGTTGGGTTTAGCATTGTCCAGCTCCCTGCGACGGTTTGCAGACGTAAAAGGTCTCTTTGATACCGGTTTTCGCTTCATACTCTTTGGCAACGGCCTGCTGTACGGTCTCGACCAGATCTTCCGGCACCAGCGCGACGATACAGCCGCCAAAACCGCCGCCGGTCATGCGTACGCCGCCTTTATCGCCGATGGTTGCCTTGACGATGTCCACCAGGGTATCAATCTGCGGGACGGTGATTTCAAAATCATCGCGCATAGAGGCGTGGGATTCCGCCATCAGCTCGCCCATCCGCAGCAGGTCGCCTTTTTCCAGCGCCGCGGCGGCTTCTACGGTGCGGGCGTTTTCAGTCAGCACGTGGCGAACGCGTTTGGCGACCACCGGGTCAAGCTCGTGGGCGACGGCGTTGAACTCTTGCAACGTGACGTCGCGCAGGGCCGGCTGCTGGAAGAAACGCGCGCCGGTTTCACACTGTTCGCGGCGAGTGTTGTATTCGCTGCCGACCAGAGTGCGCTTAAAGTTACTGTTAATAATCACCACCGCGACGCCTTTCGGCATCGAGACCGCTTTGGTCCCCAGGGAGCGGCAGTCGATCAGCAGCGCGTGATCTTTTTTACCGAGCGCGGAGATCAGCTGGTCCATAATGCCGCAGTTGCATCCGACGAACTGGTTTTCCGCTTCCTGGCCGTTCAGCGCGATTTGCGCGCCGTCGAGCGGCAGATGGTACAGCTGCTGGAACACGGTGCCGACGGCGACTTCCAGCGAAGCCGAAGAGCTTAACCCCGCGCCCTGCGGCACGTTGCCGCTGATGACCAGATCCGCGCCGCCGAAAGCGTTATTCCGCTGCTGGAGATGTTTCACCACGCCGCGGACATAGTTTGACCACTGCTGGGTATCGTGGCTGGTAATCGGCGAGTCGAGAGAGAATTCATCGGTCTGATTGTCGTAATCGGCGGCAATCACCCGCACGGTGCGATCGTCGCGCGGCGCACAGGCGATGACCGTCTGGTAATCAATGGCGCAGGGCAGCACGAACCCATCGTTATAGTCGGTATGCTCGCCGATCAGGTTAACGCGGCCAGGGGCCTGGATAACATGGCTGGCCGGATAGCCAAATTTCTCAGCAAACAGGGCTTGGGTTTTCTCTTTCAGACTCATGGTTATACTCCGGATTCGCGAAAATGGACGTCGCTTACAGCGCGCAGACGTTCGGCAGCCTGCTCGGCCGTCAGGTCACGCTGGGTTTCAGCCAGCATTTCATAGCCGACCATAAATTTACGCACCGTCGCGGAGCGCAGCAGCGGCGGATAAAAATGTGCGTGCAGCTGCCAGTGATTATTCTCTTCATCGTTAAACGGCGCGCCGTGCCAGCCCATAGAGTAGGGGAATGAGCACTGGAACAGGTTGTCGTAACGGCTGGTCAGCTTTTTCAGCGCCAGCGCGAGGTCGCTGCGTTGGTCATCGGTTAAATCAGTCAGGCGCTGTACGTGCGCTTTCGGCAACAGCAGCGTCTCGAAGGGCCACGCTGCCCAGTAAGGGACCACCGCGAGCCAGTGTTCGGTCTCGACGACGGTGCGGCTACCGTCGGCTAATTCGCGCTGCGCGTAATCCACCAGCATCGGCGCGCCGTGCTCGGTGAAGTACGCTTTTTGCAGACGATCTTCGCGTTCCGCCTCGTTAGGCAGAAAGCTGTTTGCCCACACCTGTCCATGCGGATGTGGGTTGGAGCAGCCCATTGCCGCGCCTTTATTTTCAAAGACCTGCACCCACGGGTAGGTTTTTCCGAGGTCGGCGGTCTGCTCCTGCCACGTTTTAACCACGCCTTCCAGCGCCTCCACGCTCAGTTCCGGCAGCGTTTTGCTGTGGTCTGGCGAGAAGCAGATGACCCGGCTGGTACCGCGGGCGCTCTGACAGCGCATAAGCGGGTCATCGCTTTCCGGGGCGTCAGGGGTATCGGTCATCAAAGCCGCAAAGTCATTGGTAAAAACAAACGTACCGGTGTAGTTCGGGTTTTTGTCGCCGGTGACGCGGGTATTACCCGGGCACAGGAAACAGTCCGGGTCGTGCGCAGGCAAGGTCTGTTTTGCCGGCGTTTCCTGCGCCCCCTGCCAGGGGCGCTTGGCGCGATGCGGAGAAACCAGAATCCACTGCCCGGTTAACGGGTTATAACGACGATGTGGATGGTCGACGGGGTTAAATACGCTCATGAAGGTTCCTTAGTCGGGATAACCCTGCGGATGACGGGACTGCCAGTGCCAGGTGTCCTGCGCCATTTCGTCAAGGTTGCGCGTCACGCGCCAGTTCAGCTCGCGATCGGCCTTTTCAGCGTCCGCCCAGTAGGCCGGGAGGTCGCCTTCGCGGCGCGGTGCGAAGTGGTAGTTAATCGGTTTGCCGCAGGCTTTGCTAAATGCGTTGACCACGTCGAGCACGCTGCTGCCGACGCCTGCGCCAAGGTTATAGATATGCACGCCGGCTTTATCGGCCAGTTTTTCCATCGCCGCGACGTGGCCGTCTGCCAGGTCCATCACGTGAATGTAGTCACGTACGCCGGTGCCATCTTCGGTTGGGTAGTCGTTGCCAAATACCGCCAGCGATTCACGGCGTCCAACCGCGACCTGCGCGATATACGGCATCAGGTTGTTCGGGATGCCCTGCGGATCTTCCCCCATATCGCCCGACGGATGCGCGCCGACCGGGTTGAAGTAGCGCAGCAGCGCGATGCTCCAGTCCGGCTGTGCTTTTTGCAGGTCGGTCAGGATCTGCTCAACCATCAGCTTGCTTTTACCGTAAGGGCTCTGAGGCGTACCGGTCGGGAAGCTTTCGACGTAAGGGATTTTGGGCTGGTCGCCGTAGACGGTCGCGGAGGAGCTGAAAATAAAGTTTTTCACGCCCGCGGCGCGCATGGCGGAAACGAGTTTCAGTGTGCCGGTTACGTTGTTGTCGTAGTACTCCAGCGGCTTAGCGACGGATTCTCCGACGGCTTTCAGGCCGGCGAAATGGATCACCGCTTCAATGGCGTGATCGTGGAGAATTTCCGTCATCAGCGCTTCGTTACGAATGTCGCCTTCGACAAAGGTGGCGCTTTTCCCGCCGAGACGTTCAATGATTGGCAATACGCTGCGCTTACTGTTGCAGAGATTGTCGAGAATAATCACTTCGTGTCCCTGCAGTAGCAGTTGAACGCAGGTGTGACTTCCAATGTAACCGCTACCACCTGTAACCAGTACTATCATGATTCGCTCCAATAGGCTTATCGTGTGAGAAGAAGATAGCATACCAAAGAAGCCAAAAGTGTGACACAGGCCAAATTGGTGGAATCGTTTACACTAAAATTTTCAAACAGCCCATTTGAGTTTTTTTGTTTTAAAAACAGGGTGATGTTATGTCTGGTAGCTATTATTCTGAAAAAAACAGGGATCAGCAGACCCCTGTACAGGCTTAATTTTACAGCGGATCCAGCTGGTAAGTGTAACCGTCTCCACTACTCACAAAGGCCAGGCGGTGGGTGATACAGTCCGGGGCGTCTTCGGCGTGATGAGAGACAAACAGCAGCTGCGTCGCCCCTTCGCCAATCAGCACATCAACGAAGCGGCGCACCAGCTGGCGGTTGAGCGGGTCCAGCCCCTGCAGCGGTTCGTCAAGGATCAGCAGAGTGGGGTGTTTGACCAGGGCGCGGACGATCAGCGCCAGCCGCTGCTGCCCCCAGGAGAGGCTATGGAACGGCGCATCGGCGGTGCGTTTGTCGATACCCAGAATATCCAGCCAGTTCTGCACCAGCTTATGCTGCTTGTCAGATACGGCCTGATAGATGCCGATTGAGTCGAAGTAGCCGGAGAGAATCACGTTACGCACGTTGGTGCTGACGCGGTATTCAAGGTGCAGGCTGCTGCTGACGTAGCCAATATGCTTTTTGATATCCCAGATGGTTTCACCGCTGCCGCGGCGTCGGCCAAACAGGGTCAGGTCGTTGCTGTATCCCTGAGGATGGTCGCCGGTGATCAGGCTGAGCAGCGTGGATTTACCGGCGCCGTTGGGGCCGACTATCTGCCAGTGTTCGCCAGGGTTCACCGTCCAGCTCAGGCGGTTAATGATCGGACGATCGTTGTACGAAACCATGCCGTCGTTCAGTACGATGAGCGGCGCTTCGGCGTCCAGCGCAAGACGCGCTGCCGGTGCGTCCGGCTCCGGCAGCGTCATGCCGTCAAGCTTTTCGCTATGCGCGAGCTGGGCAATAAGCGCCTGCTGCAGCAGGGTCTGCTTTTCGCCGGTTTCGCTCAGCACGCAGTCCGCCAGCACCCCGGCATACTGAACGAACGCCGGGATCTCGTCAAAACGATTGAGGACCAGCACCAGGGTGATACCTTCGCCGTTCAGCGCGGCCAACATCCCGGCGAGCTGCTGGCGCGAGGCGACATCAAGGCCGTCGAACGGCTCATCGAGGATAAGCAGGTCGGGATCGCCCATCAGCGCCTGGCACAGCAGGGTCTTGCGCGTTTCGCCGGTAGAGAGATATTTAAAACGGCGTTCGAGCAGGTGGCTAATCGCAAACTGTTCAGCAAGGCGGGCGCAGCGGGAGGGGTCTTTAAACTCATCCTGGATAATTTCCGCCGTCGTGCGGCCGGTGTCTTCTTCTCCCGGGCTGAGCAAATCGGTGTTATTGCGCTGCCACTCATCGCTGACCAGCTTTTGCAGCTGCTCAAAAGAGAGACGGGTGATGCGCGAGAAGGTGCACTCACGCTGCCCGCTTAGCAGGGTCAGCTCGCCGGAGAGCGCCCTCGCAAGCGCCGACTTCCCGCTGCCGTTGCTGCCGACGAAAGCCCAGCTCTCGCCAGCCTGCACGCGGAGGTGTTCAATATTTAACGTTTTTGTATCGCTAAGACGAAACGTGCCTTGCGAAATTTGCAACAATGACATTGTGTATCCCACTTTTTGCAGCGATTTGCTTCAGGGATACGTCTTCGCGAGCGCAATGTCAATGCCGTTAGCACAACGTGGCAAGAATGATGCGATCGGCATTAAAATATGCTATCACCTCCGCCCCTTCCGCCAGATCGCGCGTCTGTTCCACCGGCAGGGTGGCGCAAAGGCTCTGCCCATCCGGGAGCGCCATCAGCACTTCACACTGTTCCGGCCCGCGTTCGATGTGGTTGATACGTCCGGCCAACTGGTTGTCGGCCCGTTCCGCCTGTGCGGCATCCTGAGTAATGCCAACCCACGGCGCTTTCAGCAGCACCAGTACCTCCTGGCCTTCCTCAAGGCCCAGACGATCTGCGCTTTGGGCGGTAATCGCGACCTTAAAGCGGGTTTGGCCGTCGGCCAGCAGAACGTCAACGTGCTGCTGGACCTGCTGATGGTCGCGGCCGGTAATGGTGCCAAACCACTGGTTGCGCGCGCTGGTCTGCAGAGAGAATCGCGAAATGGCAGCCAGCAGGCTGTCGAGGGGAAGGGCGTCATCATCGCTCAGGACATCGAACGCTTTCTGCTGAATCTGCGCCAGAAGGTCGTAGAGCTGAATCAGTCGCTGCCCGTAGCGGGTGAGGACCGCGCCGCCGCCGCCTTTGCCGCCGGTCGCCCGGTCAACCAGGGTCTGCTCGCTGAGCTGATTCATTTCATTAATCGCATCCCAGGCGCTTTTATAGCTAATGCCCGCGTTTTTTGCCCCCTGACTAATCGAGCCAGTCTGTTCAATCTGTTTCAGCAGGGCAATACGGCGAGGATCGGCGAACAGGCGCTGCTGTAATTTGAGGGTAAGAAGAATTTCAGCCTGCATAATCATATCCTGATGAAAAAGGGTATTGTGACCGATAGCGGTCATCTTGCAAGATGCATCTCTCACGGTGGCCAGCGGGGCACCGCACAAATGGGGCGTGTTTTTCCGGCTGAATTCGTTACAATAAACTATTCGTACTTTCTGGAGCCAACCATGTTAGAGCTATTGAAAAGTCTGGTTTTTGCCGTAGTCATGGTCCCTGTGGTGATGGCGGTCATTCTGGGCCTGATTTACGGGCTGGGCGAAGTGTTTAACCTCTTCTCCGGAGCCGGTCATAAAGACAGCAGACCGCAAAATCACTGATTTCCCCCGCGCCCGGTTCTGCCGGGCGTTCTTATTTCTTCCCCCCTCCATTTTTCGAACGCTGATTACCCCTAATTTTCACTGGGAAAAACCTGGCGCTATCGTTATATTGTCTATTACATAACGAACTGACGGGAGATTCAGATGACAGGTCAATGGTTACGCTTTTTTGCCGGAGCAACGTTAACGCTCTCCATTGCGGGCCACGCGCTGGCGGAAGAGGGCAAAGTGACGGTTTTTGCCGCGGCATCGCTCACCAACGCCATGCAGGATATCGCCAAAGAGTATAAAAAAGAGAAGGGCGTGGAGGTGGTTTCTTCATTTGCCTCTTCATCGACCCTGGCACGGCAGATTGAAGCGGGGGCGCCGGCGGATCTGTTTATCTCCGCCGATCAAAAATGGATGGATTACGCGGTCGAGAAAAAGAGCATTGATACCGCCTCGCGCGCGACCCTTCTCGGTAACAGCCTGGTTGTCGTGGCGCCAAAAGCCAGCGCGCAGGGCGAGATAAACATCAGTGATAAAACCGACTGGACCAGCCTGCTGAAAGGCGGCCGCCTGGCCCTGGGTGACCCGGCACACGTGCCTGCTGGTATCTATGCGAAAGAGGCGCTGCAAAAGCTGGGAGCCTGGGAAAACCTGTCGCCGAAGCTGGCGCCGGCAGAAGACGTGCGCGGCGCGCTGGCCCTGGTTGAACGCAGCGAAGCGCCGCTGGGGATCGTTTACGGCTCCGATGCGGTCGCCAGCAAGGGGGTAAAAGTTGTCGGTACCTTCCCGGAAGATTCGCATAAGAAAGTGGAATATCCGCTGGCAATCGTCGACGGCCATAAAAATGCCACGGTCAGCGCGTTTTATGACTATTTAAAAGGGCCGGAAGCTTCCGCCATCTTTACACGTTACGGATTTACTACCCACTAATGTTCTTAAGCGATCCTGAATGGCAGGCGGTACTGCTGAGCCTGAAAGTCTCCTCCCTGGCGGTGGTACTGAGCTTGCCTTTTGGCATCTTTTTCTCCTGGCTGCTGGTGCGACGAGATTTTCCCGGTAAAGCGCTGCTCGATAGCATTCTCCACCTGCCGCTGGTATTGCCACCGGTGGTGGTAGGGTATCTCTTGCTGATCGCGATGGGGCGACGCGGTTTTATCGGCAGCTGGCTGTATGACTGGTTTGGTCTGAGCTTCGCGTTTAGCTGGCGCGGCGCGGTACTGGCGGCGGCGGTGATGTCCTTTCCGCTGATGGTGCGGGCCATTCGCCTCGCGCTGGAAGGGGTGGACATCAAGCTCGAGCAGGCGGCGCGTACCCTCGGCGCTGGCCGCTGGCGGGTGTTTTTCACTATTACGTTACCGTTGACGCTACCCGGCATTATCGTCGGCACCGTGCTGGCTTTCGCCCGCTCGCTGGGCGAATTTGGCGCCACTATCACGTTTGTTTCCAATATTCCCGGCGAAACGCGCACCATCCCTTCGGCCATGTATACCCTGATCCAGACCCCAGGGGGAGAAGGCGCGGCCGCGCGTTTATGCTTGATTTCGATTGCGCTGGCGCTGGTATCGCTGCTGATTTCCGAATGGCTGGCCCGCCTCAGCCGTCAGCGGATGGGGAAATAAACATGCTTGAGCTCGATTTTACCCAGACGCTGGGTACCCACTGTCTGCAAATTCGCGAGACGCTTCCCGCCAGCGGCATTACGGCGGTGTTCGGCGTCTCCGGCGCGGGTAAAACCTCGTTGATTAACGCCATTAGCGGCCTGACGCGCCCGCAGCAGGGGCGCATTGTCCTCAACGGCAGAGTGCTGAACGACGTTGATAAAGGTATCTGCCTGGCGCCGGAAAAGCGCCGCATTGGCTACGTTTTTCAGGACGCGCGCCTGTTTCCGCACTATAAAGTGCGCGGCAATCTGCAATATGGCATGGCGAAGTCTATGGCGGCGCAGTTTGACAAGCTGGTGGCGCTGCTCGGCATTGCGCCGCTGCTTGACCGCCTGCCGGGCGGCCTCTCCGGTGGGGAGAAGCAGCGGGTGGCGATTGGCCGGGCGCTGCTTACCGCGCCGGAGCTGCTGCTGCTGGATGAGCCGCTGGCATCGCTGGATATTCCGCGCAAGCGCGAGCTGTTGCCCTATCTGCAGCGTCTGGCGCGCGAAATCAAGATCCCGATGCTGTACGTCAGCCACTCTCTGGATGAAATCCAGCATCTGGCGGATAACGTGCTGGTGCTGGAAGCGGGGAAAGTGAAAGCCTTTGGCTGTCTGGAAGAGGTGTGGAGTAGCAGCGTGATGCACCCCTGGCTTCCCCAGGAGCAGCAAAGCACGATCCTGAACGTGACCATTGCCGCTCAGCATCCGCAGTATGCCATGACCGCGCTGGCGCTGGGGGATCGGCAGATATGGGTTAACCGTCTTGACAGGCCGCAGGGCGAAAGCGCGCGGATCCGCATTCAGGCCTCGGACGTTTCTCTGGTACTGCAGCCCGCTCAGCAAACCAGTATCCGCAATATTTTACCCGCGCAGGTCATGCAGTGTATTGAAAGTCATGGGCAGGTTGAGGTCAGACTGGAGATAAGCGGCCGTACCCTGTGGGCGCGCATCAGCCCCTGGGCTCGCGATGAGCTGGGGGTGACCCCGGGCCAGCGGCTGTATGCGCAGATAAAAAGCGTGTCGATAGCCGCCTGATTACAGCAGGTGGCGATAGATGTAGTCGGCGATGCTGGTGGTTTCGTTTTCACCGATCACCACGTTGGCGCGCGCTTTGACCTCTTCCACCGCGTTGCCCATCGCCACGCCGGTACCGGCGGCTTCCAGCATGCTGAGGTCGTTATAGTTGTCGCCGAAGGCGATAACATCCTGCATCGACAGGCCCTGCGACGCGACCCACTGCGCCAGGCGTTTACCTTTGCTGTTGCCTTCCCGGGCAATGTCCACCTGATCGTGCCACGACCATTCGCACTCCAGACCCAGCGTCTGGCCAACGTGTTGGGCAAAGCGCTGCAGTTTGGCGGTATCTTCATCGGTCAGGGCGAATTTCCACACGGCGTTAACTTCGCGGGCCGCCTGCGCCAGAGAATCGACCTGAGTGAATACCGGACGTTGCTCGACGGGCAGCGACTGCGCCCAGTTGGCGGTGCGGATAACGTGCCCGGTCGGCTGCTCGTACAGCATGGCGTCATCGACGTACATCAGGCCGTGAATATCATGCTCGTTCAGCATTTCCGTCAGGCTCAGGGCTTTATCTACCGGCATCGGGTCGGATTCAAGCACCTTTTTTGCATGATAATCATACAAATAAGTGCCATTGCAGCAAATTGCAGGTGTATCCAGCGCCAGCGCCTGATAAAAAGGATGGATAGCGACGTGATGTCGGCCGGTGACGACGATGATCTGGTATCCCGCGTCTTTGGCGCGAGCCAGCGCATCGAGCGAGGCGGGGAGGATGGTCTTTTTGCCGGTTAAGAGCGTGCCGTCTAAATCGAGGGCAATCACGCGTGAGGTCATGGGTTGTTTCCGGTTAATGATGAAAAGTTAGCTGGCTATGATGGTACACCGCTGTGCCATTCCGGCAAACTTTTCAGCATCTACCGCTAAAGAGCCGATACACTTGATCTTTCAGGCTGCCAGGAGGCAACCTGAAGAGCGTTGTGTATGCATATTGTGTTTTTCAGAGTGTCGTTAGTCTGAAAAATGAAATTTCCACGTGCAGTGAGGAAGGAGTATTCATGAAACAAACCGTTTATACCGCCAGCCCGGAAAGCCAGCAGATTCACGTCTGGGATCTGGATCTTGAGGGGAAACTGACCCTGGTGCAGGTTGTTGATGCCCCGGGCCAGGTGCAGCCGATGGTGGTGAGCCCGAACAAAGAGTTTCTCTACGTCGGCGTGCGTCCGGAGTTTCGCGTACTGGCCTACCGCATTGCGCCCGATAATGGCGCCCTGACTTTTGCTGGCGAAGCCGCGCTGCCGGGTAGCCCAACGCATATTTCTACCGATCGTCAGGGGCGCTTTGTGTTCAGCGCTTCGTATAACGCGGGCTGCGTGAGCGTTTCGCCGCTGGTTGACGGCCTGCCGCGAGAAGCGGTGGCGGTGGTTGAAGGTCTGGAAGGCTGCCACTCGGCAAATATCTCTCCGGATAATCGCACCCTGTGGGTACCGGCGCTGAAGCAGGATCGTATCTGCCTGTTTACCCTGAGCGACGACGGTTTCCTCGCAGAGCAGGAGCCGGCTGAAGTGACCACCGTTGAAGGCGCGGGCCCGCGTCACATGGTGTTCCATCCGAATCAGCAATACGGCTACTGCGTCAACGAACTGAATAGCTCCGTTGATGTCTGGGAGCTGAAAGATCCGTACGGAAAAATCGAATGCGTGCAAACGCTGGACATGATGCCGCCTGATTTTGCCGGCGTGCGCTGGGCGGCGGATATCCATCTGACCCCGGATGGCCGTCACCTCTACGCCTGCGATCGTACGGCCAGCATTATCACCATCTTCAGCGTCTCGGAAGATGGCAGCGTGCTGTCCATCGAAGGTTATCAGAATACCGAGGCCCAGCCGCGCGGCTTTAACCTCGATCATAGCGGCAAATATCTGATCGCCGCCGGTCAGAAATCGCATCATATCGCGGTGTATGAAATCAAAGGCGAGCAGGGGCTGCTCCAGGAAAAAGGGCGCTATGCCGTAGGCCAGGGCCCAATGTGGGTGGTGGTAAACGCTTACTAAGCCCGGCGTGTGAGGCAGAAACCTCGCCGCGGCGAGGTTTTTTTACGCCTGCGCAGGGCTACTTCACCCGCATACGATACTCAATCATGCCGCTTTTTTCCGCAACCCAGTTATACAGACGCTGGCCCCGAAGGTTGGTCTCATGCGTATGCCAGTACAGGTTGGCGGAGTGGCGTTTTCGCGCCTGCCGTTGAACATACTCAATGAGTTGTTTACCGATATGCTGACCCCGGACGTCCGGATCAACGAATAAATCTTCCAGATAGCAGTAGTCGCTTTCGGCCCAGGTGGAGCGGTGGAAGAGATAATGCACGAAACCCACTATCTTGCCTTCCTGTTTTGCCACTGCGCAAAACATCGGTTCGACCGGATTTAAAAACCGAGTCCAGGTCAGGCGCGTCACCTCCTCCGGAATGTCGACGCGATAAAACGTCTGGTAGCTTTTCCACAGCGGCTGCCACTGGGCAAAGTCGCTATCAGCTGCGGGGAGGAGGGTGATTTGCCCGTGATTAATGTCGCTATTTTGGCTATTCATGGCGGTTCCTTACTTTTATAAAACGGGATGGTCTTTACCTGCCGCTATGGTAGGCGCTCTTCTGGTTCCTAAAAAGTGACACTTTATGTATATTCATAGGATCCACTTTTAGATTACCGATCGCCATTACCGCTATGCCAAAACCTATTGCACCGCTGTTTCAGGAACTGTTGCTCCCGCGCGGCGTTATCAAAGATCAGCTGTATCACGCCCTGCGTAACGCGATTCTGGATGGGCGCTTAACGGCGGGTTCAAAGATCCCCTCCAGCCGGGCGCTGGCTGAGATGATGGCGATCTCGCGCAACTCGGTTATTGCCGGTTTTGACCGCCTGATGGATGAGGGGTACCTGGTCACGCGCAAGGGGGCGGGCACCTTTGTCTGCGAGCATATCCCGGATAACCTCCTTAGCGAGTATGACGCGTCGACGCCGCCCGAAACGGCAATAGCCGCCGCAGGGCCGCTTAATCCTGATGTCGCCGCACTGGTGTCATCATGGTCAGAAAGAGAGGACAGCGGCGAAATGCGTCAGGTTTTTGCCGTCGGTATCGGCTGTACCGATCTCTTCCCTCATGCTTTATGGGGGCGGCTGCTGGGGCGCGTCTGGCGGCAATCGCGTCGTGAGCTGGGAGCGCACGCCACGCCCTATGGATATCAACCTCTACGGCAGGCGATTAGTCACTATATTCAGGCGACGCGCGGCGTCAATTGCCACGAAGATCGGGTAATCATTGTCAACGGTATTCAGCAAGCCCTCTCCATCACCGCTCAGGCTTTACTGGAAAAGGGCGATGAAGTCTGGCTCGACGATCCCGGATACAACGGCGCCCGCGGCGCATTCGCCGCCAGGGGGGCGGTGGTCCGGCCCGTTCGGGTTGACGAGGAGGGCATGGATATTCAGGATGGTATTCGCCATTACCCGCAAGCTAAGCTGGTCTATACAGCGCCGTCGCACCAGTTCCCGCTCAGTGGAACGCTTAGCCTGCCCAGAAGGCTCGCCTTACTGGAATGGGCGGAAGCCCATCGGGCGTGGATATTTGAAGACGATTACAATAGCGAATTCCGCTATGCCGCCCGCTCTCTGCAGGCGTTGCAGGGGTTAGATAATCATCAGCGGGTCATCTACGCGGGCACATTTTCTAAGATGATGTATCCGGAGTTCCGGCTGGGCTTTTTAGTGGTCCCCGAGCATTTGCGTGAACAGTTTGCCATGACGAAATATTACACCGATCTCTGTAGTGGATATCTGGAACAGGCCGTCCTGGCCCGTTTCATCAGCGAGGGGCACTATGCCAGCCACGTCCGTCGTATTCGCAAAGCCTGTTTTGAGCGTAAAAGCGCGCTGGAGGCGGCGATTGCACGCTACTTTGCCGGGCGCATGGTCGTACATCCAACGGATTCGGGTATTCACATAGTCTGCTGGCTATCAGCGGGTTTAAAGGCAGAAGAGGTCGTCGCTAAGTCGCGCCAGCTAGGTTTCGGCATACAGACGTTTGAGCGCTATTGTCAGCGGCCGATGTCGCGCGAGGGCGTTTTATTCGGTTTTGCAAACCATCCCCCAGCGGTTTTGACCGAGGGAATTCGCCGCCTGGCTGCGATGTTTTAGCTCAGCAATACGGGAAATATTTTGCAGGGGATTAATGGCATTCATTGCCGGGTTATATTGCAGACAAAGATTATCTTTTTGGAAAACCTGCCCCGTCCTGATTATTCATCTGACAACAGGGGCAGAGTTTTAAAAGGAGAGATACCGCGCCTGGATTTAACGTATATCCACGGCTTCTGTAATAATATACCAGTCGTCTGGCGATATGTGACTTCCCTGTTTAATTACAGCCGGTTAATAAATCAGATATCATCCATGGTGTAGCTGACGACGATTTCCAGGGTTTTGCGGATAACGTCTGCAGTTACGACATCGCTGGTGGTTTCCAGCGCCGTAATTAACCACAAAATAATCGCCTTGTTGCTGAGGTGACCCTCAGACTCAAGGATGCTGCTGATAGCCAGCGACATCACCGCTGATTCATCGATCAGTCTGTCGCCTGCGTTGCGGAAATATTCAGAGAGTGCGGTATCGTTCAGGCCTGCGTAAATATCCGGTTGCTGATGCATAGTCTGTCTCATCATATTCTCTACTTTGTAAGTTAAACATTAGACCAGTAGTGGTCAGTGTATTTTATTCGTACCTGGCTGCTGAGGAGAACCTAATAACGAATTTGGCTCATCCCAATTATTCTCAGCGCCTGAAGTACCCACGGTATTGTTTTTTCCACGGCGAGCTACCATATTACTGATTTCATCGATAATACGCCCAAGTGCATTCCGCCGCTTTTTATCCTGTTCCCCAGCCTGCATGGCCTGGAGTTTAACGATCAGTGCTTGTTTACTAATAGGCCCCTTACTTTTGAGTAGAGAGAGGACAGCCTCTCCAATCAATAAATCGGTTAGTGGATCATAATCATTGCGATTCATAACGGTATCTCTGATCATTGTCATCTCCTTGACTGGGAATTTAGTAGCAAGCCGGTAATCCGTGTCAGATACTGGCCCATCCCTTATATTTCCTCATTCAGTAACGACTTAAATCACCAGATAGCTGAAGCCACTTTTATCACTGATGCTCAAACAAGAGACCAATCAACGTTTGATAATGGTTTTCTTCTTCAGGTTCTGAAGCCACTTCAAGGCGACCCAGCAGTTTCGTACACAGGGATTTGCGATTCAGGTTGCGTCCTTCATTAAGGATATCCATTACAATCTGCCCTAACGTCTCCTGCTGCGAAGGTAACGACGCTTTATTGAAGTAGTGGGCAATAGCGTTAGCCGTGTCAGGAATGTAACCGTTCTGCTGCATATGTGCTCCTGTCAGTTCAATTATCAGTGAAGTTGCGATTAAAGTTATACAATGTTTATCAACTTGTACATAGAAAATGGAAAAAACATGTTAATTTTCTTAATGTTTTTTATAACATATTGATTTATATGGTTTTAAAATTGTACAAATCTTAAGGTAAACATCGAGTGGAGATGTACGGCTTGTACAGGTATACAGGAAGGCAAGAACGCCAGCGAAAAGAGGGTGTTAATGTGATTTATTTGTTTATGACTCGGGCTCTTTTACAGGACTTATGCGGGTAGACCTGCTACTGTAATATCTTATTAGCTTTCATCTCTTCTGTCGGAAACTTCATGCTCACTACCATCATTTATCGCAGCCATATCTGCGACAACGTGTCAATTAAATCGCTCGAAAGCATGGTTGCTGAAGCAAATGTCAAAAATAGTCAGGAAGACGTGTCGGGTATTTTGCTTTTTAACGGGACCCACTTTTTTCAGCTATTAGAAGGACCTGAAGAGAAGGTTGAGGAAATTTATCGCCATATCTGCGCAGACCCGCGGCACCATAACCTCGTTGAGCTTCTCAGAGATCATGGGCCGACCCGTCGTTTTGGCAAAATCGGTATGGAACTCTTTGATTTACGAGATTTTGACCGCGATGAAGTGCTGCAGGTCGTGCTGGATAAAGGGACCACAAAATATCAGCTCATCTATGACGACAGAGCGCTCCATTTTTTCCGTACCTTCGTCGAAGCCACGGAAAAGGAAAACTATTACGAAATTCCTGCGGCTGAAAGCTGGGAGTTTGTGATAGAAGACGCTGCCTGCTACCCTGAAACTCCTCTGCAAGAGGCCGAATGCAGCTTTGCTTTTCAGCCGGTCATCGATCCGTTTGCCAAAGAGGTCGTCTCCTACGAAGCGCTGCTGCGCACAACTTCCGGTGATTCGCCAGCGGTCTATTTTGACGGACTTTCGCGAGAGGAAATCTACTGGACGGATCTCCACAGCAAGCGCATTGCCTTCGCCATGGCGGGACTTTTGCACCTCCGTGGACGCACGTTGTCGATTAATCTGCTGCCCATGACGCTGGTGAATGTTCCCAACGCTGTCGAATTTCTGTTAGCGGAAATTGAAGCCAGCGGTTTGATCCCTGAGCAAATTATTGTGGAATTTACCGAAAGCGAAGCCATTTCCCGTCTTGATGAATTCACCGATTCTGTGCGTAAGCTCAAGTCTGCGGGAATTCGCGTGGCTATCGATCATTTTGGCGCCGGGTTTGCCGGGCTATTGCTGCTGGCTCAGTTTCAGCCGGATCGCATCAAGATTAATCGCCAGTTGGTCAAAGATATCCATAAGCACGGCCCAAAACAGGCAATCGTTCAGGCGATTATTAAATGCTGTCATTCCCTGGAAATCGCCATTTCAGCGGTGGGTATCGAGCAGGCGGAGGAGTGGATGTGGCTGGAGTCAGCGGGGATTACGCATTTCCAGGGAAATTTATTTGCCAGTCCGTGTCTGGGAGGCATTCCGCCGGTAGCATGGCCAGAGAAAAAAGTAGCGTATGAGCTTCTTTAAATTTTGACGCCGGCTCAGCGCAGCGTGTCGGTTAAAAAGCGGTGTATAACGGTAAAATAAGCCCTGTTTTTTTGCCCAGTATATCGGCGCCCGACCTGTTTATTTTAGCTGTACAAGAAAAGTTAATTGTACAACCAGGCTAAATTCGTTAATTTAGTCGGTAAAGTATTATCAGGTTAGAGGGCGCTAATGGCATATTACAGCATCGGTGAAGTTGCCGAACGTTGCGGAATCAACCCCGTGACTTTGCGTGCATGGCAGCGAAGATATGGTTTGCTAAAGCCGCAGAGAAGCGAGGGAGGACACCGCCAGTTTGACGAGGAGGACGTTCAGCGCATTGAGGAGATCAAACGCTGGATCGATCGCGGGGTCTCCGTGGGCAAGGTTAAGGCGCTTCTGGAAGGCCATCAGCCTGAAACGCAAGACGCTGCCATCCTGCTCCAGGAAGAGATGATGACGCTTCTGCGAGGCGTCCAGCCCTCAAAATTACGCACTCGCATCATGTCCCTCAGCCATGAATATCCCGTAGATAAACTGATTGACCGGCTCTTTGTCCCCGTCCGCAGTAAGCTCAATCTCGATCCGAACACCTCCATGGCGATTATCAGTATGCTGGACGGTATCCTGATTGATTGCGTAGCGTCCATCCTTGCGGAATCGCGCAAAAAGGTGGGGAAAGAGACGCTGTTGGTGGGGTGGGGTAATGAAGACCGTACCCGTCTGTGGCTGGAAGCATGGCGATTGTCCCAGCGCGCCTGGCACGTCAACGTGCTGGCGGAACCGCTCGACTCTCCCCGCCCCGAATTATTCCCCGGTCAGCATATTTTTGTCTGGACCGGCCGAGCGCTGACCCCTTTGCAGGCAGAATTACTTAGCCACTGGCAAAGCCAGGGCTTCACCATTGAGTTTCACGGAGAGTAAGCGTCTTAGAGGGTTAGCAGCGGAACATTTTTAGAGATGTTATTCCGCCGCTTGTCTTCCTGAAGCATGGCAACATGCGCTGGCAGGTAAATTATCAGAAATTGAGCTGGGTCCAGGCTTTAAACGTTTCGCTGCGGCTAATATTAAAAAAATCTGTCCGACCCGAGCAGCCGAGCTTTTTGATTAAGGTGAGGCGAATTTGATAAATTGTTTTAATATGTAAATTCAGCGACTTCCCTATATTTGCCATCGCTTCACCATCGTTCATCAGGCGAATCACTTCTTTTTCGCGATTGGTAAAAACGATACTTTCAGATTCCCGGTCAGGCTTCTTACCGAACAAGGTGGGGCGGAGAATAAACGATTTTATCTCAGCGGGCGTTGAGCGCGCCGGGATTCTGTACATTGGTATTTCGCTCAGGAAGTTCAAATCATTACCGTCGGTGAGCAGGACAAAACGAACTCTTTTGCGATCGTAATGATGATTAAGCACCGCATAATAGTTATCGCTGGTGAAAAAGACGTATTTTCCATGAAAACAGCCTGGTGATAATGAATCGAGTACAAGCTGTAATCCTTGACGAAGAAGGTTATTGTTAATCCAAAGATCGTAATGATTAAAAAAGTGACCTTGCTTGTCGTTATTCATTTGTCCTCCGAGGCAGGAATGTTAATGCAGGCTTAATTTAACAAATCATATATCACGTTTAATGACGACTTTTGGCGCGTAGCATATGCAGCGTTTGAATATATAAATCGGCGAGAATTTCATTTTTCTCGATATTCAGGCGTCGCTGAACCTCAACGATTAAACGATCGTGGCTAACGGCTTCATTCTCCGTCTGGGCCTGCACCATATGTTCGATATTTTTCAGCAAAGCAGAGTTCGCAATAAACTCTGCGGGAATTGTGTTTTTAGTCTGCATGGTATATCTCGAGTCATATTAGGCAATAAATCACCAATCAAAGATGTGGCTAGCCATCATCTTTGCGATACAGTTCTTCACCATCTCAAAGGAAATGGTGGGCATTTTTTTAAATCATAAGAATGCTGTAATGCAGAATTTAAAACTGACGTAATAACTATAGTCACGATCTCCGGAATGTACAATTTTTCCGAATTAATTTTGTACATTTAGTTGGTTTTTTTAACATTTCTTTATAAGGTGTTGTTTTATAGAGTTATTTTTTGTAAAGGTAATGTGAAAAACTTGTACAGAACGGCGTCTGGACAGGGATAACCTACAGGATGAGGGGATAGCGGTGAAGAGGCGGGAGGGGCACAGCGGGAAGAGAAAGAGACAAAGGGGGAATAGCTTCCCCCTTTTGGCGTATGCGTTACTGCTTCGGTTCAGCGACGACAAAGCTTCCCACGCCGCGGTTGTTGTATTCCCACATGCGGTTGAAGTTAGCGTCATTCAGGTTACGCTGCGGGTTGCCTTTGGCATCCGCAGTACCGGTGTTGCCGCTAAACGGACGGTTTGATCCGACGGCATCAGCCCACGGTTTGGCAATATTAAAGCCTTCATTAATGACGCTGTCGCGAATAACGACCTGACCATTGGTGTTGCCGTCAACGTCCAGAGAGCGGCCAAGCTGCGCGACGTTATCGCCGGAAGCGGTAAAGCGGCTGTTAATCGCCAGGAAGCCGTAGGTCACGCTTTTCAGGGTTGCGGGGGCGAAAACGTAAGCCTCTTTCTGGGTGCGTGAGTTGACTACGCGGAAGTCGGTATTGTCGAACACAACCGCCCCACGACCGGAAACGATATCGACATCGCCTTCAATATAGCTGTTGCTGACCAGGGTTCGGGTCTGGCGGTTATCCTGCAGGCGGTTTTGTACGCCGCTGTTGGTCACGAAAAAGGTGTTCTGGCGACCGAGGATATTCACCTTGTTAATCTGCACCCGATCGCCATCGCTACGCAGCGCCACGGCCTGATGGGTGCCCGCGTCTACGCTGTCGCCGAGGTTGTTGGCGATAGTCAGGTTCTGTAGCTGGAGATCGTTATTCTGCGACCAGAATACCGCTGAGCACATCACGCCAACGGTGGCGGCACGTCTGCTCTGGCAGCTGTCGTACATATACCAGGCCGGTTTGCCCGGCATATATTTGCCGCCCGGATTAACCTGGTGACGCCAGGAGACCGGATCCATTTCTGAATCAATCGCGGCGCTGATTTTTACATCAATCGGCTTCTCACCGGTGCCGTACAGGGTCAGCGCGCCAGGCGCCGCCGGAACGTATACGGTGCCCGCATATTCGCCCGGCATGATGGCGATAAACTGACGACGATTGGAGTGGCGGGTAATCGCTGCATCCACCGCGGCCTGAATCGTGGTGTGGGTTACCCCCTGGGTACCCGCAGGACCCACAACAAAATCCGGCTGCGCCGGGAGGCTGATGGCGGACGGGCTCCACGCCGCGGCGTTAGGATCGAGAGACTGGAAATAGCTCGCCGGTAAGAAGTTTTTCGCCTCATCGGCGGTTAAAACTGGACGAGAGGCCGTGCCCGGCGCTGTTTGCGTTGAGGGCTGTTGATCGGCAGGCGTCGAACTACAGGCGGACAACGTCACGCCAAAGGCCAGCGCCAGCGCCAGGCGGGAAACGGAATATGTGTTCATGTTGCTCCGGGCAAGAATAAATTAAGGGTATAGGTCCTTTAAAGCCTGCTGTTTTATACCAACTTAAGCGAAACGGGAAGACGTAGCGCAAAAAAGTTGCTTCTTTACATCATAAGAGCCGGAAACGAGCCGCTTTTGATCACAAATAAATAACATTTGCCGGGGGCTGAGTTGACATTTCTCGCGGAATCAAAATAAATGTCTATACAACCCATGACAAGTTGACCGCTATGACACACACACCTTCCGAACGCCTAATCTGGCGAAACGTCCGTCTGGCCACGCTCGATCCGCGTTTCTCTCAGCCGTATGGACTCGTGGAGCATCATGCGCTGCTGGTGCGCGATGGACGCATTGAAGCCATTGTGCCCGAAAGCGAGGCGCCCGCAGGGCAAAGTATTGACCTCGGCGGCAGGCTGCTCACGCCGGGGCTGATTGATTGCCACACGCACCTGGTCTTCGGCGGCAGCCGGGCGCAGGAGTGGGAGCAGCGCCTCAACGGCGTCTCCTACCAGACCATTAGCGCCAACGGCGGCGGCATTAACGCGACCGTGCGCGCCACCCGGGAAAGCAGCGAAACGGAGCTGCTGGCGCTGGCCCGGCAGCGGCTGGCACGTCTGCTGCGCGAAGGGGTCACCACCCTGGAGATCAAGTCCGGCTACGGGCTGGATCTCGCAAACGAACGTAAAATGCTGCGGGTTATACAACAGCTTGCCGCAACGCATACCGTTGAGCTTTCCCCCACGCTGCTCTCCGCCCACGCCACACCGCCGGAATATAAAGGCGACCCGGACGGCTATATCAATCTGGTATGCGAAACCATTCTGCCCACGCTGTGGGAAGAGGGGCTATTTGAAAGCGTCGATGCCTTCTGCGAAAACGTCGGCTTTACCCCCGCGCAGACTGAACGGGTTTACAGTACGGCCCAGGCATTAGGTATCCCGGTAAAAGGTCACGTTGAGCAGCTCTCTTCGCTGGGCGGCGCCGAATTAGTGAGCCGCTATAAAGGCCTGTCCGCCGACCATATTGAATACCTGACCCCAGAGGGCGTGGCGGCGATGAGCCGCAGCGGCACCGTGGCGGTGCTCCTGCCCGGCGCGTTCTATTTCCTTAACGAAACCCGCAGGCCGCCGGTTGAACTGCTGCGCGAATATCAGGTTCCGATGGCGGTGGCGACGGACTACAACCCCGGCACCAGCCCCTTCGCCAGCCTGCATCTGGCGATGAATATGGCCTGCGTGAAATTTGGCTTAACGCCGGAGGAGGCGTGGGCAGGCGTAACCCGTCATGCGGCTCAGGCGCTGGGCCGCCAGGCGAGCCACGGTCAGCTGGCGCCGGGCTTCGTTGCTGATTTTGCTATCTGGGACGCGGAGCATCCGGTTGAGATGGTTTACGAACCGGGGCGCAGCCCGCTCTGGCAGCGCGTGGTGCGAGGAGAAATCGCATGAAGCTATGACAACCGACGGCCGCCGCGATTTGGCAGGGACGCGACCACAGCGCGGAGGCGCGGCAAATCGCCCATTGGTGGCAGTAGCGATTCAGTATATTCTGGACGTTTCGCCGCCCATTCGCACAAGGAAGCCCGGCCATGTTCTCATCGCAACCTCGTTCCGCGCCTGCGCCTTTCTATGAAAAGGTGAAACAGGCTATTAGCGAAAAGATCCACAGCGGCGTCTGGCGTCCGCACGATCGCATTCCTTCGGAGACGGAGCTGGTGGCGCAGTTTGGCTTTAGCCGGATGACCATCAATCGGGCGCTGCGCGAATTGACCGATGAAGGCCGGCTAGTGCGATTACAGGGGGTGGGGACGTTTGTGGCGGAGCCGAAAGGGCAGTCGGCGCTGTTTGAAGTGCGCAGCATCGCGGAGGAAATTACCTCTCGTCATCATCAGCACCGCTGCGAGGTGCTGCTGCTGGAGGAAACGCAGGCGGATCTGATTCAGGCCGCGGCGCTCAACGTGGCCGCCGGTACGCGGATTTTCCATTCGCTGATGGTGCATTTTGAAAATGAGGTGCCGGTACAGATTGAGGACCGCTGCGTCAACGCCTCCGTGGTGCCGGACTATCTGCATCAGGACTATACCGCGACCACCCCCCACGACTATCTGTCGCTGATCGCCCCTCTGACCGAAGGGGAGCACATTGTTGAGGCGGTGCAGGCAACGGCGGAGGAGTGCGCGCTGCTGCATATTGATGCGCACGACCCGTGTTTGCTGATCCGCCGCCGCACCTGGTCCACCACCCATATCGTTTCCCACGCGCGCCTGATTTTCCCCGGCAGCCGCTACCGTCTGCAGGGCCATTTTGGTTCCTGATCTTCCTGCGCGTCGGCAAAACGTGATTGCTGACGCAATATAACAAAAATGTATCTTTTGTGTTAAATCCTGGCTTGCGTATGCTTGTATAGACAAGTATATGTATCTACGTACACAACGTTAATTGTCAGGAGAAACCCCCGATGTCGCAAAGCAAATACCGCCAGCAGGACGTACGTGCACCGCGTGGCACAACGTTAAATGCGAAGAGCTGGCTGACCGAAGCTCCGCTGCGTATGCTCATGAATAACCTCGACCCGGATGTCGCCGAAAACCCGCATGAGCTGGTGGTGTATGGCGGCATCGGACGCGCGGCGCGCAACTGGGAATGCTATGACGCTATCGTGAAGGCGCTGAAAAACCTGGAGAGCGACGAAACGCTGCTGGTGCAGTCCGGTAAGCCGGTGGGCGTATTCAAAACCCATGAAAACTCTCCGCGGGTGCTGATCGCCAACTCCAACCTGGTGCCGCACTGGGCAACCTGGGAACACTTTAACGAGCTGGATGCCAAAGGGCTGGCGATGTACGGCCAGATGACCGCCGGCAGCTGGATCTACATTGGCAGCCAGGGCATCGTGCAGGGCACCTATGAAACCTTCGTTGAGGCAGGGCGCCAGCACTACCAGGGCAGCCTGAAGGGGCGCTGGGTGTTGACCGCCGGTCTGGGCGGCATGGGCGGCGCGCAGCCGCTGGCCGCGACCTTAGCGGGCGCCTGCTCGCTGAATATTGAATGCCAGCAAAGCCGTATCGATTTCCGTCTGCGTACCCGCTACGTTGACGAACAGGCGATGTCGCTGGATGACGCGCTGGCGCGCATCAAAAAATACACCGCCGAAGGCCGGGCGATCTCTATCGCCCTGTGCGGAAACGCGGCCGACATTGTGCCGGAAATGGTCAAGCGCGGCGTGCGCCCGGATATGGTGACCGATCAGACCAGCGCCCACGACCCGCTGCACGGCTATCTGCCGAAAGGCTGGAGCTGGGAAGAGTACCAGGCTAAAGCCGAGTCGGACCCGCAGGGCACTATCCTGGCGGCGAAACGCGCAATGGCCGACCACGTGCAGGCGATGCTGGCATTCCACGAAATGGGCGTGCCGACGTTTGACTACGGCAACAACATTCGCCAGATGGCCCAGGAGATGGGCGTTGGCAACGCGTTTGCTTTCCCTGGCTTCGTTCCCGCCTATATCCGCCCGCTATTCTGCCGCGGCATCGGCCCGTTCCGCTGGGTTGCCCTGTCCGGTGACCCGCAGGACATCTATAAAACCGACGCGAAAGTGAAGGAGATCGTTAAAGACGATAAGCACCTGCATCACTGGCTGGATATGGCACGCGAGCGTATCAGTTTCCAGGGGCTACCGGCGCGTATCTGCTGGGTAGGCCTCGAATGGCGGCAGAAGCTGGGGCTGGCGTTTAACGAAATGGTCCGCAGCGGCGAAGTCTCCGCGCCGATCGTCATTGGCCGCGACCATCTTGACTCCGGCTCCGTCGCCAGCCCGAACCGCGAGACGGAAGCGATGCGCGATGGTTCCGACGCCGTCTCCGACTGGCCGCTGCTCAACGCCTTACTGAATACCGCCAGCGGGGCGACCTGGGTGTCGCTGCACCACGGCGGCGGCGTCGGGATGGGCTTTTCGCAGCACTCCGGCATGGTTATCGTCTGCGACGGTACCGATGAAGCGGCGGCGCGCATTGCCCGCGTACTGCACAACGACCCGGCGACCGGCGTGATGCGTCATGCCGACGCGGGCTACGATATCGCGATTGAGTGCGCGACAGAACAAGGTTTGAATCTTCCGATGGTGGCAGCAACGCAGGGGCACGCTAAATGAACGCTTTAACACTGATTCCGGGTCAACTCAGCCTGTCGCAGCTGCGCGACGTCTACAGCCAGCCGCTGAACATTACGCTAGACGAAAGCGCGTTCGCGGCGATTGATGACAGCGTTGCCTGCGTCAACGCGATTCTGGCGGAAGGCCGCACCGCCTACGGTATCAACACCGGTTTTGGCCTGCTGGCGCAGACGCGCATCTCAACCGAAGATCTGGAAAACCTTCAGCGATCGCTGGTGCTGTCGCACGCGGCGGGGATTGGCGAACCGCTGGATGATGACCTTGCGCGTCTGATTATGGTGCTGAAAATTAACAGCCTGTCGCGCGGCTTTTCCGGCATTCGCCTGAGCGTGATTCAGGCGCTGATTGGCCTGGTCAACGCGGGCGTGACGCCGTGGATCCCGGCGAAGGGATCGGTTGGCGCCTCCGGCGACCTCGCGCCGCTGGCGCATATGTCTTTAACTCTGCTTGGCGAAGGGAAAGCGCGCGTGCGCGGCGGGGAGTGGCTGCCGGCGACGGAAGCGCTGTATCAGGCGGGGCTTGAGCCGATTACTCTGGCGGCGAAAGAGGGGCTGGCGCTGCTCAACGGCACGCAGGCGTCGACGGCGTTTGCCCTGCGCGGCCTGTTCGAAGCCGAAGACCTGTTCGCTTCCGCGGTGGTCTGCGGGTCGTTAACCACCGAAGCGGCGCTCGGTTCGCGTCGTCCGTTTGATCCGCGCATTCACGAAGCGCGCGGTCAGCGCGGGCAGATTGACGCCGCGGCGCTCTATCGCCATCTGCTGACCGACGACAGCGCAATTTCCCAGTCGCACCATAACTGCACCAAGGTGCAGGACCCGTACTCTCTGCGCTGCCAGCCGCAGGTGATGGGTGCCTGCCTGACCCAGCTTCGCCAGGCGGCGGAAGTGCTGCTGGTTGAAGCCAACGCGGTATCCGATAACCCGCTGGTGTTCGCCAGCGAGAACGACGTGATTTCCGGCGGTAACTTCCACGCCGAACCGGTGGCGATGGCGGCGGATAATATCGCGCTGGCGATTGCCGAAATCGGATCGCTGTCGGAGCGCCGTATCGCGCTGATGATGGACAGCCATATGTCGCAGCTGCCCCCTTTCCTGGTCAAAAATGGCGGCGTTAACTCCGGCTTTATGATTGCCCAGGTGACGGCGGCGGCGCTGGCCAGCGAGAACAAAGCGCTGTCGCACCCGCACAGCGTGGACAGTCTGCCTACCTCCGCTAACCAGGAAGACCATGTCTCGATGGCCCCGGCCGCCGGCCGCCGCCTGTGGGCGATGGCGGAAAATACCCGCGGCGTACTGGCCGTGGAGTGGCTGGCCGCCGTGCAGGGCCTGGATATGCGCGAAGGCCTGAGCAGCAGCCCGCTGCTGGAAGAGGCGCGCCACCTGCTGCGCGAACGGGTGACCCATTACACTGAGGACCGCTTCTTCGCCCCGGACATCGAAAACGCCATTGCGCTCCTGGCGGCGCGTCATCTGACGCGGCTGCTGCCTGCCGTGCTCTGAGACCAACGCTAAACCATCGCTGTTCTCTGTACCTGCGCCGGGAGGATCTCTTCCTCCCGGCCACCCTACACGCATATTTGTCGTCGTATAAAAACTATCAGGACACTTGCATATGCAACAACAAAACAAGCCACACCTGCTGCGCGGGCTGAATGCCCGGCATATTCGTTTTATCGCCCTCGGCTCCGCCATCGGTACCGGGCTGTTCTATGGCTCGGCATCGGCGATCAAGGCCGCGGGCCCGGCGGTACTGCTGGCCTATCTGATCGGCGGCGCGGCGGTGTTTATCGTGATGCGGGCGCTGGGGGAAATGGCGGTACGCAACCCCGTTTCCGGCTCCTTCAGCAGCTACGCGCGCCAGTATCTTGGCCCGCTGGCGGGTTTTATTACCGGCTGGACCTACACCTTTGAGATGGTGATCGTCGCCCTCGCGGACGTTACCGCGTTCGGCATCTATATGGGATTGTGGTATCCCGATGTTCCCCGCTGGATCTGGGTGCTGAGCATTATCTTTTTTATCGGCGCCATGAACCTGTGCAGCGTGCGCGTTTTCGGCGAGATGGAGTTCTGGCTGTCGCTGATCAAAGTGGTGGCGATTATCGCCATGATTGTGGCGGGCGGCAGCATTATTTTCTTCGGGTTCGGTAATGCTTTCCCGGCAACCGGACTGGAGAACCTATGGAGCCACGGCGGCTTTGCCCCTAACGGCTGGGAGGGAATTATAGCCTCGCTCGGTATCGTGATGTTTGCCTTTGGCGGCGTCGAGATTATCGGCGTGACCGCGGCGGAAGCGAAGAATCCGCAGAAGGTGATCCCACAGGCGATCAACACTATCCCGCTGCGTATCGTGCTGTTCTATGTCTGCACCCTGGCGATTCTGATGGCGATTTTCCCGTGGAACAGCTTCGGCGAGCGAGGCAGTCCGTTCGTGCTGATTTTTGATGGTCTGGGGATTCCGGCGGCGGCCACCATCCTGAATATCATCGTGATCAGCGCCAGTATTTCGGCGATTAACAGCGATATTTTTGGCGCGGGGCGCATGATGTACGGCATGGCGAAAGAGGGGCTGGCGCCGAAGAGCTTCCTGCGCATCGCCAGCAACGGGGTGCCGTGGATGACGGTGGTGGTGATGGGCGTGGCGCTGCTGGCGGCGGTGGTGCTGAACTACCTGATGCCGGAGCAGGTGTTTGTGCTGATTGCCTCGCTGGCGGCCTTTGCGACGGTGTGGGTCTGGCTGATGATCCTGCTGGCCCACTTTGCGATGCGTCGCGGCCTGTCCGCTGAAGAGCGCGGCAATATCGCATTCCCGGTACCGTTCTGGCCGGTGGCGCCGCTGCTGACGCTGCTGTTTATGGGGCTGGTGATTGCGGTGCTGGGAATGGTGGAGGAGACGCGGATTGCGCTTATCGCCGGTCTGGTATGGCTCGGGCTGCTGACGGCGGTGTGGTTTGCGCGGGTGCGCAAAAACGCCGTGCAGGCGGTGACGGAGTCGTGATTGTTTTGGTTTACCCGGGTTGCGGCTGACGCCTTACCCGGGCTACCCAATCGCACTCACCTGTAGATACTGTGAACGCCTGCAACTCTTTTAACTACTGTCACCTTTTCCGGCTCCCGGATGACAGGCACAACAACGACAGCGCCATCCGGTGCTGTCGTTTAATCCGGCACTCTTTCTTACGCTATCAACAACTCATGCTGTGACGCATCGAACGCCTTTCCTGACTTCAGTACACCGTACGCCACCTGCGCCAGCTTTCGCATCATCGCCCCTATGATGACTTTTGCCCGCTTTCCGCTCTCTTCCAGCCTTTTCCTGAACGCTTTTCCCCACGCCGTATGGTACAGCGCCGATAATGCCGGCATGTATAACGCCTTGCGCAGTTGAACCGGCCCCGCTTTGCTCATCCGGCTCGCCCGCATCACGCTGCTGCCCGACTCATGCTGCACCGGCGTCAGTCCCGCATACGCCGCGAACTGCCGCGCTGTACCGAACTTCAGCTTCAGGCCCGTATACGCCAGCAGAACCGCCGCTGTTTTCTCCCCGATGCCCGGGATACTGTTCAGCAGCTTCCGCCGTCGTTTCATATCCGGGTCGTTATCCGTCAGGTCTTTTATCTGTTTTTCGATACGCGTCAGCTCCGCGCTCAGACATCCCAGCAGGATATCAATGCTGGCCAGTTGAACCTCCGGCGCGGTTTCCCGCCGGTTTTTCTCCTGCGTCTGCATCTCTGTCAGCGCCTGATGCCTTAACACCAGGGCTTTCAGTGCCCGCTCTGTCGGATGAGGGGCCTCCCAGGCTGACGGGCGTTTTTCCCGGCAGAAGTGAGCCAGCATACGGGCGTCCACTTTGTCAGTTTTACTGCGCAACCCCTCACTCTGTGCGAAAGCTTTACTGAGGGCGGGGTTGATGATGGACACGGTATACCCGGCATCACTCAGATGCGCGGCCGCGTCTTCCATGTAGGTGCTGGTGGACTCCATGCAGACATGGGCACGGTTCACGTCATGGCCGCGAAGCCAGCGGACCAGCGCTTCGTGTCCGGAGAGGGTATTATCAAATTTTTTACAACGATGCCGGCCATCAGGGCGAAGAATGTCGACATCCAGTTTAGCTTTGGCGACATCAATACCGATGAAGTGGAGTTCATTTTCCATAGTGAAACCAACCTTGCAAATACGGGTTACCGGTGAAAGCCGGTCCATGATACTGTCCGGTTTATCACATGAGAAAGAACGGCGGTCCGGTGCAAAGGATCTACGGAACAGGCGCGAAAGCCTAAGCCCGGACACGGCAT
>NZ_ALNJ01000082.1:0-29867 GCF_000293135.1 Klebsiella sp. OBRC7
GAAGCGACGCCTTGCAGAACGTCAGCAAAAAGCTAAACCGCGGCTGAAATCCCTGGAAAGCTGGCTGCGTGAAAAGGTGAAAACGCTGTCGCGACACTCAGAACTGGCGAAAGCGTTCACGTACGTACTGAACCAGTGGCCGGCGCTGGCTTACTATACTGACGACGGCTGGGCCGAGGCAGATAACAACATAGCTGAGAATGCGCTACGGATGGTCAGCCTGGGCCGCAAAAACTACCTGTTCTTCGGTTCGGATCATGGAGGAGAGCGGGGAGCGCTGCTGTACAGCCTGATCGGGACATGCAAACTGAACGGAGTGGAGCCAGAAAGCTACCTTCGCCATGTGCTTGATGTTATAGCTGACTGGCCGATAAACCGGGTCAGCGAACTGCTCCCCTGGCGCGTAGCATTGCCAAATGAATAACACATCCCCGTCAATACGGTTCTCGCTGCACGCTTACGATTATTGAGACGCACATCCAGAATACGTCTTGCTCCGGATTCCTTCAGACGCGTAAAAAAATCCTCCGCCGAAGATTGTGTGAAACCAATCGTAAATAGTTTCATCAGGTTCTCCTTACCACCTGCATAACAGTGATGTTTAACACTGGATAAGATTTGGTGTTTTTGCTGTGCCCTGGTACAACAGGTTTCTTATCACGTATTTTTTCAGGTAGTTACAATGACAGGTAAAATGTTCAGGGGATATACCAGTAGCGTGACAGTGTCGTCATTCACGCTATGACGACACTGTCCTTTTACCAGTTCCGTGACAACTCCCGGGCAATAAACGGTGCCGTGCGGCTTTCACAAACCTGTGATACCTGGGCGGGTGTACCTTCTGCAACCAGGTTGCCTCCCTCATGACCTGCTCCGGGACCAATGTCCATAACCCAGTCAGCCTGCACGACTGCACGCATATCGTGTTCAATCACAACTACGGTATTCCCTGTCTCAACAAGACGCTGCAACTGCACAAGCAGACGGTCGGCGTCTGACGCATGGAGTCCGGTGGTCGGTTCATCCAGAACATACAGCGTATGGCCACGTTGGCTACGTTGCAGTTCGGTTGCCAGCTTTATCCGTTGAGCTTCTCCTCCGGATAACTCAGTGGCTGGTTGACCCAGACGCAGATATCCCAGACCGATTTCGCCCAGCAGGCGCAGAGGTCGCGCCACGGGTTCTACATCAGCAAAGAAGCTGCAGGCTTCATCCACTGTCATCTGCAAGACTTCCGCAATGTTTCGCTCCTTCCAGCGAACCCTGAGCGTATCCGGGTTATAGCGTGCGCCATGACATGTCGGACAAGGGGCATACACACTGGGCATAAACAAGAGTTCAACGCTGACGAACCCTTCACCCTCACAGGTTTCACAGCGACCTTTTGCCACATTGAAAGAAAACTGTCCGGCATCATAATGATAGTTTTTAGCAGCAGGTGTTCCGGCAAAGAGCTTACGAATATGGTCAAACAGTCCGGTATATGTCGCCAGGTTAGAACGCGGTGTCCGGCCTATCGGTTTCTGGTCAACCTGCACCAGACGTTTGATCAGTCCGGTGTCGCCTGTCAGCGTACCGTAAGTTTTCTCAGTAACGGTTGGTCCCTCAGCATCACTGCCCTCGGATAACACGTCTTCTGGTTCATGGCCAAGCGAGGAAAGCACCAGCTCAGGTAAGGCCTGAGCAATCAGACTAGACTTTCCGGAACCCGAAATACCTGTAACAGCGGTCAGTACCCCCAGAGGAATACAGGCGTCCAGTCCCTTCAGGTTGTGACGGTGAATATCCTGTAATTTTAACCATCCTGCTGGCTGTCGGGCGTATGATTGTGGTGGCCTGATTTCATCAAACAAATACCGCGCCGTTCTGGATTCAGCAATAGCTTTCAGACCTTCAGGTACACCACTGTAGAGAATATGACCGCCCTGTTCTCCTGCAGCGGGTCCCACATCAACCAGCCATTGCGCCCGTCGCATCAGGTCAAGATCATGCTCAACGACAAACACTGAGTTTCCGGCATCCCGCAGGTTCTCCAGAGCATCGTAAAGTGCATGGCTGTCTGCAGGGTGCAGGCCTGCTGATGGTTCATCGAGAACATAGACGACCCCAAACAACATGGAGCTAAGCTGAGTGGCAAGACGCAATCGCTGGAGTTCCCCTGCGGAGAGTGTTGGCGTTGTTCTGTCTAATGTCAGATAACCAAGTCCCAGTTTCTGCAACTGATACAGCCGGTCCATAACACCTCTGGTCAGTCGTTGAGCAGCCAGTCGTTTCTCTGTCGATAATGCTGAGGTCCGGCGGACATCCGGCGTTACAGAATGGACTGCTCTGCCGGAACCTGCGCGTTCTGTCCGGTCCCGGCGGGTGATATCCCTGTCAGTATCAGCCCCGGCATGATGCGTACTGAAATCCCCCCGGGAGATAGGAAGAAGCAACTCAGCCAGCTGGTCTAAAGGCATCTGCATAAACTCACCGATGTCCACTCCAGCAAAAGTGACTGACAATGATTCCGGTTTAAGCCTTTTTCCGTGGCAGACAGGACACAGTTTACCTTCCATAAAACTGGAGACGCGTTTCCTCATCAGTGCACTTTGGGTGTGTGCAAAGGTATGCAGAACATAACGTCGCGCCCCTGTAAACGTCCCCATATAACCCGGAGTCATTTTTTCCCTGACTGCGACACGTGTGTCTTCCGGGCTGAGTCCGGGGTAGACCGGCACCGTCGGGGTATCTTCAGTAAACAGGATCCAGTGTCGCTCTTCTTCAGATAACTCTTTCCAGGGGATATCGACGTCATAGCCCAGTGTCACCAGAATGTCGCGAAGATTTTGTCCGTGCCAGGCAGGTGGCCAGGAGGCAATGGCTCTGTCCCGGATACTGAGTGACGGATCAGGTACCATCAGTGCTTCTGTCACATCATAGATATGTCCGAGACCATGGCAGGATGGACATGCTCCCTGAGGCGTGTTAGGAGAAAAATCCTCAGCATAGAGCATAGGTTGTTCTGCCGGATAGGCTCCCGCCCGGGAATACATCATGCGCACCAGGCTCGATAAGGTGGTCACACTGCCGACAGAAGAGCGTGCATTGCTGGTTCCTCGCTGTTGTTGAAGGGCAACTGCAGGGGGGAGTCCATCAATGGCATCCACATCCGGAACACCGGCTTGATCAATGAGGCGCCGCGCATACGGGGCAACCGATTCAAAGTAGCGTCGTTGCGCCTCAGCATAAATGGTTCCAAAAGCCAGTGAAGACTTACCGGAACCAGAGACCCCCGAAAAGACAACAAGTGCATCACGCGGAACAGAGACATCCACCTCTTTAAGGTTGTGCTCCCTGGCACCACGTACCACAACAGAATTACTGGCGTCTGTCAGGGTTGGGGGGGCACCAAAAAGTTTCTTTGACATAGTTTAATCCTGTAATACGTAAATCAACTTTACTTCTGACGCTGGTTACGTTGAATGGCGTTAACCGATGTGCCGAACCATTAGTTAAGAAGGAATAATGACAAAAGGGATTTATGCAGCAGTAAGCGGATTGCCTGCGCCGGCGCCGGTGATTAAATAAGGAATGCCGCTGATGTTTCAGCGGCATCAGTAAGGTTCAGGTATCACTCTTCTGAGCGGGAATGGACCGCACTCTTATCCGGATCAGGTGATTTACCTCCCGTGATAATGCGGGCTCCCCTGTATCCGATACTGTGGTTCCAGATCCAGCTGATAGCGACACTCAACCGGTTTCTGGTTCCGATCAAAAAATACAGGTGGATAATTTTCCAGAACCACCACGCCATGGCTCCCCGGAGTTTTAACCGTCCCATATCAACCACAGCCAGTCCGCGACCGATGGTCGCCAGGTTCCCCTGATGCCGGTACCGGAAAGGTTTCAGGACAGGTTTTTCATCCTTTAAACGGGACTGGATCAGTTTAGCCACATACTGTCCTTCCTGTTTTGCGGCCGGAGCAATGCCCGGGATCATCCTGCCGTCCTCTCCGGTCACGGCCGCGGTATCACCTATTACAAATATTTCAGGGTGTAACGGGAGCGTGAGATCAGCTCCCACGATAACCCGACCAGCCCGATCAGCTTCCGTCTTGAGCCAGCGTGCAGCCGGAGAAGCAGTGACGCCTGCTGCCCAGATGATCGTTTTGGCAGGAAGAGGTTGCCCACCATATACTACGCCTTCGGCAGAGCATTCCGTTACCGGTTGGCCAAAACTGACTTCCACTCCCAGTTTCTCCAGGGACTGACGGGTATATTCCGATAATGACTCCGGGAAGGCAGTGAGCAATCGTTGTCCGGCTTCAACCAGAATAATTCTGGTCTCTGTCGGATCAATAGAACGGAAATCATTTTTCAGCGTTTTCCTTGCCAGTTCGGCAATGGTCCCGGACAGCTCAACGCCTGTCGGTCCCCCCCCGACAATGACGAATGTCTGGTAGGCAGCCCGTAACGCGGGATCAGTGGTATTCTCAGCTTGTTCAAAAGCGGAAAGGATCCGTGCGCGCAGGGTCGTGGCATCATCCAGGTTCTTCAGTCCCGGCGCAAACTGTTCCCACTCATCATGACCGAAATAAGCGTGCGTGGCCCCAGTGGCAACGACAAGCGTGTCATAATCAATTCGGGAACCATCTTTCAGCAGAACCTCCCGTGAATCGGTATCCACATCCTGGACCTCGGCCATCAGGGTACGTACATCCTCACGATGACGAAACAGAGAGCGAACGGGCCAGGCAATTTCTGCTGATGGCAGTGATGCGCCAGCGACCTGATAAAGTAAAGGCTGAAACAGATGGTGGTTACTCCGGTCAATGATTGTGATCGAAACGCCCGGCTCTTCCAGTTCTCTGACAACGGAGAGTCCACCGAACCCAGCCCCTATCACGACAACATGATGTTTTTGATCGCAGAAATGTACCATAACCATAATTCCTGAATTTAGCGCGTCAGTGCTGCTGCATGATGTGCAATGTGGTCGCCAATGTAGCTGGAGATAAAGTAATAGCTGTGATCGTGTCCCGGACGCAGGTTAAGCGTCAACGGATGACCGGTGTCCTCACAAACGCTCTTCAGTCTCTCCGGCTGAAGCTGAGTCTTCAGAAACTCATCATTCAGTCCTTGGTCTACAAGCAGAGGTAGCCTTTCCTGCGCTTTACGGATCAACTCAACCGTGTCGTACTGCTTCCAGTATTCCCGATCATCACCCAGATAAGCAGACAATGCATTTTCTCCCCAGGGCACCTGAGAAGGTGCGACGATCGGTGAGAATGCGGATACACTCTGATAGCGGCCCGGGTTTCTGAGCGCAATCATCAGGGCGCCATGTCCGCCCATCGAATGTCCACTGATACTTCTTTTATCAGACGCCGGGAACCATTCTTCAATCAGGGACGGGAGCTCGTTTACCACATAGTCATACATTTTGTAATGTGTCGCCCAGGGCTCCTGGGTTGCATTAACATAGAATCCGGCCCCCTGACCGAGAGCGTAGTCAGGATCATCAGGAATATCGGTGCCACGCGGACTGGTGTCTGGTGCCACAATCATGATCCCATGCTCTGCGGCATAACGCTGAACGCTCGATTTGGTAATAAAATTCTGTTCCGTACAGGTCAGACCGGAAAGCCAGTAGAGTACCGGTACATTACCGTTAAGCGCCTGGGGTGGAGTATAAACACCAAATTTCATCGTGCAGCCAAGCGTGCCAGACTCATGCTGATAAACTTCCTGCCACCCATCAAAGCTGGCATGATGTTCAAGACGTTCCATAATTTTCTCCGTATAACGACAGGACAATTCAGCAACAACGTAACAACTCAGTCAGAGCGGTTTTCGTTATGTTCAGGGTCGGTGTGCGAGTTTCTTATTCTTCGCACCACCCACCAAATCGCGAGCACAATGAAGGGCACGAGAATGGCAACCGCCAGCTCAGGTGGCATGACATCGTGGATCCCGGGAACCCCTTTCACCAGATACGAAATCAGACTCACCACATAATATGAAATGGCGGCAACAGACAATCCTTCAACGGTTTGCTGCAGATGTAGCTGTTGTCTGGCCCGGTTATTCATCGAAGCCAGCAGGTCACGGTTCTGATGTTCCAGTTCAACATCTATCCAGGAGCGAAGTAACGAAATAGCCCGCATGAGTTTGTCAGACAGCTTCGCCTGTCGTTCTTTCACAGAACGGCAGGTTCGCATGGCTGGGGCAATGCGCCGTTGCAAAAAATCAGACCAGGTGTAGTAGCCTGGAACCGGCGTTTCGGAGAGCGTATTCAGCCTTTCCTCAACAATTTCATAGTAGGCCTGGCTTGCGCCAAACCGGTACAGATTCGCTGCAGCGCCGGCTTCAAGTTCTGCGGCAAGATTGGTCAACGCAGAGAGCAACTGTTCATTTTTACGATGCTCTCCGGTGCGCATTTCTTCTGTAATTTCAGCCAGTCGGTTTTCCACTCGCCTCAGTTCAGAGGCCATGGTTCTTGTAAGTGGTAAAGAAAGCAAAGCAAGCGTGCGATAATTTTCAATCTCAAGCAGCCGCTGAACCAGTGCACCCAGCTGTGCCTCTGTCAGGTCCCGTTCAAGTATCAGAATGCGTGTCAGCCCGTCTTTATCCTGGCGAAAATCAGAGATAATTGCGGCACGGCCATTTTCTGTTACTGAATAGCACCTGCTGACAGGATCTAAATTCGTTACTGCAGCCTCAGATTCTGCAGTCCATGGCAGAATATCCAGACGGGTACCACAGATAACCGAACCCGGTGGCGTGAAACCATGCCGGAAGGGGTTCTCTCCCCTTAACTGTCCGTCACGCGGATCGCATGTGGTACTCCATAAGTAGGTGGAAAACTCACCGTGTTTTTCACAATACAAAGCGCCTTCCCGCCACGTGATACCGTGCAGGGGTGCTGAATTTTCTGATGGTGTTAAACCAAGACGATCTGACAGCTCAACCATGACCCGCTGGTCACCTGACTGGTCGCCTTTAGTCATGAAAGCAAACTGCAGCAGGGTCTGTGGTGATGTGATAAGCAGGTGCGGACGCGCATGTACTTCATTGACAGCGGCCGTTCTGTCTTTATGAGCCGGCATCCCGTACACGGTTTCGGGTGATTGCATCTCAGAACGGATAGCAGATAATGCTGACTCTTTCATAAGACTCTCTCTTTTTCTGACGGCCAGTCACATTACGCTTCGAGAAAGATACCCGCAGACGTAAACGTCTGCGGGTTGATCTTCATACGCTGGCACAACTCATACCGTTCGCCTGATCGGCAAACCGTACAACATTTGTGTCGGATGCACCCTACGATCAGATGAAGGTATAGGAGCAGATCTTGTTACCAGCCGGATCACGCAGGTAGGCAGCATAAGCACCTGGCAGATGACCACGAGGACCCGGTTGGCCTTCATCAGTCCCGCCAGCAGCCAGGCCTGCGGCATGGAAAGCGTCAACTTCAGCAGGCGTGGCGGCAGCAAAGCCAATTGTCACACCATTGCTGGATGGCGCTTCACCATTGCCAGGACGGGCAATGATGAAAGCCGGCTTGTCACGGCCAAACAACACCCAGCCATTACCAAAAGGACCAAGGTTGTTGATACCGAGTGCACCTAAAGTGGCGTCATAAAACTCAGCCGACTTTTGAACATCTACAGCACCGATAAAGACGTGAGAGAAGATGCCATTGCCTGAAATAACTGGATTGGACATGGATTGTTTCCTTTAAAACTAATATTGAAAGATCGCCAGTGAAACCTGAATCAGTAGTGGATCACTGTACGAATAGATTTGCCTTCATGCATCAGGTCGAAGGCGTCATTAATCTCTTCAAGGCCCATGGTATGAGTCACGAATGGTGCGAGATCGATTTCGCCTTTCATCGCATCTTCAACCATGCCCGGCAGCTGGGTACGACCTTTAACACCACCAAAGGCAGAACCCTTCCATACACGGCCGGTGACCAGCTGGAATGGACGAGTGGAGATTTCTTTACCTGCACCCGCAACACCGATAACGACGGACTGACCCCAGCCACGGTGTGCCGCTTCAAGTGCAGAACGCATTACGTTTACGTTACCGATACATTCAAACGTATGGTCGACACCCCAGCCTGTCAGTTCAATGAGAACGTCCTGGATAGGTTTGTCGTAGTCTTTCGGGTTAATGCAGTCAGTTGCACCAAATGAACGGGCCAGGTCAAATTTCTCCGGATTGGTATCGATGGCAAAGATACGACCCGCTTTTGCCTGACGCGCGCCCTGTACCGCTGCAAGGCCAATACCACCCAGGCCAAAAATAGCAACCGTGTCACCTGGTTGTACTTTCGCAGTGTTGTGAACCGCACCGATACCTGTCGTTACGCCACAACCCAGCAGACAGACATGTTCATGATTCGCCTGTGGATTAATTTTGGCTAAAGACACTTCTGCGACGACGGTATACTCACTGAATGTAGAGCAGCCCATATAGTGGAAAAGAGGCTGGCCCTTGTAAGAGAAACGGGTCGTGCCATCAGGCATAAGTCCTTTACCCTGGGTGGCGCGAACAGAGACACACAGGTTAGTTTTTCCGGATTTACAGAACAGACACTCGCCGCATTCTGCCGTGTAAAGCGGAATAACATGATCGCCAGGTTTCACACTGGTGACCCCTTCGCCGACTTCCACAACAACACCCGCACCTTCATGACCCAGTACTGCCGGGAACACACCTTCCGGATCATCACCGGACAAGGTAAATGCATCAGTGTGGCAGACGCCGGTATGGGTGATTTTTACCAGTACTTCACCCTTACGAGGCGGCTCCACATCAATTTCAACGATCTCGAGGGGCTTACCAGGAGCAAATGCTACAGCTGCACGTGATTTCATATGTCATATCCTTTTATTACTGTTTTTACTGACCCCATCAGACGTCTGCCTGGCAGAGTTAACGGAGATATGAGCGAACAATGGAAATAGCGTCGTTGATAGATTTCGTCTGCGACCCCCTTCTTTTGTTCGTATCGGGAAATTCTTCCCTGAGATAGCTTTCCAGAACAACAGTCATCAGGCCTTTAACGGCTCCTCGTACCGAAGCCAGTTGCTGCAACAATGAAGAACATTCCGCTTCGTTTTCAATCGCCTGTTCCAGCGCTGCAATCTGACCTTTGATACGTCGTACCCGGACAAGCGCCTGTTTCTTTTCTTCTGGAGAATGTGGCATTGATTGTCCCTGTTAATCAGGATTGAAGAGACTATAGTATACCCCCCTATACTATGCAAGAAAAAATGTTGACCCCACGATGTACAAATCCAGACAGATGACAGAGTTGTATCAGGCACATTCGTACTTTAACGGTACACAATAGAAGTGAACAGAACGCCAACTTATTGGTACAGAACAAATAACTTTTCTTCAGTCAGGCATAAATGCCTTACGTCGGGTTGTCATAAACTATAGTGTAGTAGTGTTAACGCTGTCCGGGGCGTTCCAACCAGGAGAGATCATAATGTCCACAGGAAAATTCATTTTACATTCAGGCTATATCCCGTCAGGAGATCAGCCCGAAGCAATAGCCAGACTGATAGCGGGAGTCGAAGCAGGAGCGACACATCAGACACTTCAGGGGATAACCGGTTCGGGTAAAACCTTCACCATGGCGAATGTGATACACCGTTTGCAGCGCCCTACATTAATACTGGCTCCTAACAAGACGTTAACCGCACAGCTTTATCTGGAGATGAAGCAGTTTTTCCCAGAAAATGCTGTCGAATACTTCGTTTCTTACTACGACTTTTTTCAGCCAGAAGTCTATATCCCCGGAAGTGACCGCTTTATCCCGAAAGATTCCGCTATCAACGATCATCTTGAAAGGTTACGGTTATCTACGACCAAGGCATTGATTGAACGTCAGGATGTGATAGTCGTCGCTTCCGTCTCTTCGATATACGGATTAGGTGATCCGGACGCATACAGAGAGATCCAGATCCCGGTATACCCGGGACGACAACTCGCCCAGCGGGAGTTAATTCATCAACTGGCACGTCTGCAGTATGCCCGTACAGACAAAACTCTGGGACGGGCGATGTTCCGGGTTCGCGGTGACGTTATTGATATATTCCCTGCCGATTCCGAACATCAGGCCATCAGGGTCGAACTTTTTGATGATGTTATAGAATCCGCAAAATGGATTGATCCTGTCAGTGGGAAAATTGCGGGCGACATTGAACATTATTTAATATCACCCAAAACACTCTTTGTTACACCGACCGCAAAAATACCCTCAGCCACCAAAAGCATTCTTACTGACATGGAGAAACGGGTTGCTGAACTTAACAAAGCAAATCGTCTGATAGAGGCTGAGCGCTTATACGAACGCGTCAACAATGATGTTGAAATGATCCGTGAACTGGGTTACTGCTCAGGTATGGAAAACTATTCCTGCTATTTCAGCGACAGAAATCCGGAACTCCCACCGACAACGCTGCTGGATTACCTGCCAAAAAATGGCCTGCTCTTTGTTGATGAATCGCACGTAATGGTCCCGCAAATCTCAGCCATGTACAGTGGCGATCAGAGTCGCAAGGATACTCTTATCGATTTCGGCTTCCGTCTGCCCTCCTCAAAAAACAATCGACCCCTGAGTTTTGCTGAGTTTGAGAAGATTAAGCCCCAGACTGTCTTTGTTTCCGCAACCCCAGGTAAATATGAATTGCAGAAATCAAAGAAAAATGTTGTTCAGCAAATTATCCGCCCCACCGGTTTACTGGATCCCGAAATTGAGGTCCGAAGCAAAGACCAGTGTGTGGAGAACTTACTTGAAGAAATCCGTCATTGCGTCAACAGAAACAATCGTGTCCTGGTGACAGTGCTGACCAAAAAGACCGCAGAAGAACTGAATGATTTTCTGACAGAAAATGGGATCCTGTCCCGATATCTGCATTCTGATATCAAAACAGATGAAAGACAGGAAATTATCAATGGATTACGGGCCGGGGAATTTGATGTCTTAATCGGCATCAGTCTGCTGCGTGAAGGACTCGACATCCCTGAAGCCTCACTGGTCGCGATACTTGATGCTGACCATGCAGGTTTTTTACGTTCATCACACGCACTTATTCAGATGATTGGACGTGTGGCACGTAATGTGGAGGGTAAAGCCGTACTCTATGCAAACAGGATCACTCCGGCCATGAAACAGGCGATGGATGAAACGCACAATCGCAGGGAACGTCAGATAGCCTATAACCTGGAACATCATATTAAACCAGTGACTTCAGTTCGTAAGCGGAGTACTGAACAGGATGAAAGCGTCTATCCTGCCACTCATACAGAGGCATTCTGTTCAACGCTATCAGAGTTGTGTGAAAGAATTACTGTTAAAGAAAAGCAATTACTGGCGATCGAGAATTCAGGTGAGGAGAAGGATATAGAAAAATTAAGAACAGAACTGAGTGATTTGTATCGTCAATTTATATTCATGTAACAGCATCATAAAAATCATCCTGTATTAATCAGGATGATTTTTATACACACAATACTTTCCCTCTTGAAATCCGTATTCACAGGAATTACTTTCCGTGCTTCCAGTAAGGAGTAGTTCCGATTTCATCGATAATAAAATCAATAAAATCAATAAAATCAATAAAACCCCTTACTTTATATGACATGTTTTTTTGCGGATAAATAATCCAGATCGCTGATTCATTGGGGTACATACTGAATTCCCAGTCCGGAATAAAAAAGAAGAAAATGGTCCGTAAGATGTTAAGTAAATCCTGCTGAGCTCATCCCATTCCAGTGGACTGACTGAGTAATACATCTATCTGGTGGTGATCCCTGAGTCTGAGTACGGTAATCAGCTCCGGACGATCAGCAAGACGAACCAGTTCGGGCAACGACAACTGCAGGAGTTTATCTCCGGTACACTTGTCGATACCTAGCCGAAACAGGGCTGTGTCTTCGTAATGATTCAGAACCCGCTGGGCAAGCAATAAATAGGAAAGATTGTGATGCCAGATTTGCCTCTCAATCTCTGCATTCATTATTTTCATTCAGATTCTCCCTTTTTCCAGTAACGTCTGGGGGCAATAACAAAAGAGTCAGGGCTCTGTTGTCGCCAGGTAATGCCGTAAAGGATGTATTTGATGTCCCCGGTCATCGAAGTTGACAGTTCTAAGCCAGATAGTTATCGCACTGGATATTCTTTCCCATTCATCCTGAATGATTGAATACATTACAACGTCCACGCTCCTTGATTTAAGTATTTGTTTATTACGCAGTACACCCTCTTTCTGGAACCCTAATCTCTCGGCAGATCTCATACCCTGAGAGTTGAGCCTGTCGGTTTGCCATTCACAGCGACGATATTTAAGCACATCAAAAACATATGATAGTATCAGGAAAATTGCTTCTGTACTGACTGAAGTTCGTTTGATAACTGGAGTAAGATGTACGCCTCCTATTTCTGCTACGTCATTTTTATTGTCGAGGTTATACAGAGAAAGAGTTCCCACAGCATTTTCTGAATTATTTTCTATAATGGCGTAATGATATACTCCCTTCTGTTGAATGAGTTGCTGAATATAACTGTGGGTTGCCTGTTTTGTCGGCGGTCTTTCATCCGGAAGATAGGTCCAGTCACGTGAATCCTCTATACTGTGCCATCCCTGGAAGAGGTCATTCCCGTGACGGGTGGACAGCAACTGCAGAGTGCAATAACGCACTGGTAATTGGCGCAAATCAGGTAATGAAAGAGTGACGTCATCGTCAAGGTGACTGCCTATATATTGACCGAAATTATTTTGCTCTGTCATATTCTTCTCCTTAAGAAACGTAAGGATAACAATGAGAAGTTTCGGCGTTTATTTTAGATATAAGCAACTGAAATCTTAACGGTATGTACCATATCAGATGTATCCTGAGAAACATCATATATTAACAATAGCATATATTGCGTTTGTATCAACGCTTATATTCATTTTGAGAACATGTTCGCAATTAGTTAATTATCTCGAAGTAACGGAAATATGTCAGATATTATATTGTGATTATTATTGTGTGGGTATTAATGATGTTGTTCATTATTTAAACAAAAAAAGACTGAGGGACCGTTATCCGGAAAATGTTGTATCGCCAGGAGGATAAAACAGGACAAGTTTAGCAACATACGAGAAAACCGCAAACCAAATGAAAAACCGTTTTGGCAATTTCTGAATGAATCAAGAATTGCTCCCTGACTCACCGATCGTCAGCGTTTCCCGAAGGAATCTGATTCCGTCTGATATTTCTTAAGGATAAGACCAAAATATGAAAAAAGGGAAGTCAGGATGACCTCCCACTAATTGCCTGAAAACCTGTATTTTATACATTACTGGATGTTGAAAACACTGAGCGAACGCAAGGCATGATGTACGCGTGCTGTTCTGTTTCCAGTGCTGGATTCATTGATGGCGCAACCACCTCTGCCAGTCAGTCTCACATAACTACATACCAGGAACCGCTAGTTAACCCAGTCCTCAGGTACCAAGGTCGATATCCTCTCAAACTCCAGCGCATTATTCGTCACCAGCACGGCACCGGCGACAATTGCGTGCCCGGCGATAGCTATGTCGATCGGGGTGCCAGCGAGGCGCAGCACCAGTTTAATCTCCGTGGTCGCATCTACCGCTGCGCAGTCCCAGGTCAGAACGGCACACAGAACGCGTCAACCAACTGCTCGCGGGGTGGGGAGGCCTTCGGACCTGTGGCGCCAAAGCGCATCTCGGAGTAAGTGATAACCGAGACCACGATACGCTGGTCACGCAGCACCGCCGGCTCCAGGCGCTTCAGCACCACTTCCGACTGCTCGCGCATGATGAACGAGCAGATGTTGGTGTCGAGCATGTAGATCTTGTTCACAGGTCAAATCGACCTTCATCGCTGACAACGTCCCCACGTTCCACCATAAAGTCCGGTTCGGCTTTTTCAAGCTGCGCGAACGAGCACCAGGTCGGCCGGACGGGACGCAGGATGATACAGTCCCCCTCCCGAACAATCTTCAGCTCGCTGACGCCCTCAAAATCCAGATCGCGAGGCAGACGGATGGTTTTGAGAAAAACATCGGGTAATGTACGCCAACTGGAATTTATCTCGCTACGTTACCGACAGTTCTGGCTCTGGTATGGATAATGAGTCAACTGAGATTTCGGAGAAAAAAAGATGCGTTATACCCGAACCAGCACTGCAACTGATGTCACTGATACACTCAGACAATACCAGGCTGACTTGCTGACAGGTCCTTGCTGGATGTCGGTATGGCCACTGATAGAGCGGCTACTGAGTCGTGAGAATGAAATGCAGTCGGTCTGGCAGAATATTGCCCGTCAGGCGCTAACCTGGCAGCAATGCTATTGTCTTCTGGAGCAAATCATACTGGCGGGCCGTTTCAGTAGACCTGATATCGTTTCCCGATTGAAAGAGGATTATCGCCAGCTTGAAGAACTGAACCGGACTATCAGTAAGGAGGCCGGTGAACTGGCACAGAAGATATTGGTCCGAGATGCGATCCTGAACCGGAACGCATTCACACTTGAGAGAACCACGCACATCGTGGAACTGATGGAGATGGCTGAAGATAATGATGGGCTTTACCGTTATTATCTTCATGAAACACTCGATGGCCTGACCTGTCGTTATGACGGAAAATACTGGCCGGGACTCCCTGGCGTCCTGCAGGTTATAGCAAGGGAGCACCCGGAAATTGGATGTCTATCAGAAAGCGATCGGGCCATCATTAACGGGCGCGGCAAAATGCTCCCCGATTATCTCCGCGAATTATTCAGTAGCATCGAGAACGTCAGGCAGGGTCCATGGGGTCTGCCGAAAGAATTTACGTTGACGGACAGTAGCCTGGCTACGCTGGCCACTGTAACACTGGATCATACTGAAGTGTTCTCCGCTGATACGGTAAAAGTACGCCGGAGTGAATTCAGCAAAAGAGGAGAGCGGGGAGCATGGCCATTTAAGCCACTGAAGGCAGTCGATATGTAGACCCCCGATGTGGACGAAGGTCTTATTTGCCTTCTGACTTTTCCGCCAGACCGACTGAAGTTCATGCCAACAGCAATCATAACGGTTACTGAATTACCAGGTGAATGCTTCTATAGTGGGATTACCTTAGGCACCACATGGAAAAGAAACAATGACGGTAGGATCACGCTGGTTTAAATTTGATTTTCATAACCATACCCCGGCCTCAGATGACTACAAAGTCCCAGATCTCCAGCCCCGGGAATGGCTGCTGGCTTACATGCGGCAACAGGTCGACTGTGTTGTCATCAGTGACCATAACAGTGGGGCATGGATTGACGTGTTGAAAGCGGAACTGGCGAACATGTCCCGGGACGCCAGTTCCGGTGAACTGGCAGACTTCCGGCCGCTGACTTTGTTTCCCGGTGTGGAGCTCACGGCCACCGGCAACGTTCATATCCTCGCCGTGTTGCACACCCAGAGCACCAGTGCCGAGGTGGAACGGCTACTGGCACAGTGCAACAACAACTGTCCTATTTCGCGTGAAACCCCCAACCATCATCTTGTGCTTCAGCTGGGACCCGCGGGCATTATCAGTAATATCCGTCGTAACCCGGAAGCTATTTGTATCCTCGCACACATTGATGCGGCGAAAGGCGTTCTGACAAGCCTTACTAATCAGGGGGAACTGACGGCCGCTTTTCAGTCAAATCCTCATGCAGTGGAGATCAGACACCGGGAGGAGGAGATTACGAACGGGACTCACCGGCGTTTAATTGCGGATTTGCCATGGCTTCGGGGATCAGATGCGCACCACCCTGAACAAGCGGGAGTGCGCACCTGCTGGCTGAAGATGTCCGAGCCTGATTTTGACGGTCTCAGGCACGCATTACTCGATCCGGAAAACTGCGTGCTGTTTGATGATAATCCACCGGAGGCACCAGCTTCACATTTGCGCAGCCTGACATTCAGGACCCGTCTTTGCCAGCCGGCAGATCAGTATGGAGCCTCCGTTGAGTTTAGCCCGTTTTACAATGCGGTGATTGGCTCCCGGGGCAGTGGTAAATCCACGCTTATCGAAAGTATTCGTCTGGCCATGCGAAAAACCGAAGGGCTGACTGTGTCTCAACGCAACAAGTTGAACCAGTTTAGTCAGATGGGGATGGGCATGGATGCGGATTCTTTCATCGAATGTGTGTTCCGCAAAGAAGGCACAGATTTTAGGCTCAGCTGGCGACCCGATGGTCGTAATGAATTGCATATTTTCAGCGAAGGTCAGTGGGTGCAGGACAATCACTGGTCACCAGATCGTTTTCCCCTCTCAATATACAGCCAGAAAATGCTCTACGAACTGGCGTCAGACACAGGGGCATTCCTGCGCGTCTGTGACGAGAGTCAGGTAGTCAACAAACGCGCCTGGAAAGAGCGCTGGGATCAACTGGAAAGGGAATACCTGAATGAGCAAATAACGCTGCGTGGTCACCTGGCCAGCCAGGCGATCGCAGATAAACTGCAGGGGGAGTTGTCTGATGCTGAACGGGCCGTCAGTCAGTTGCGGTCGAGCGCTTACTATCCGGTTTGCACCCGCCTGGCCACGGCTCGGGCTGAACTGTCTGCAGCAACGCTTCCTCTGGAGCATCATGAACAGCATGTCGCTGGTCTGAGGGCGCAGGAGAAAGAGCCAGTACAAGTCCCGGAGCTCCAGGTGGAGCCGTCTGCGACACTGACAGCATTTATGACGCGTCTTTCTGACGTACAGCAAAAGTATGACCAGCGTCTTGACACACTGTTGTCGGACTATGCCGCGGAACTCAGTACCATTAGGCAGGACCCCCCTCTTCTCGCACTGGAAGAGGCGGTGCGTAACCAGGAGGAAACTGTACAACGTGAGGCCATGGTGCTACGAGAACAGGGACTCAATCCGAATGTCCTCGATGAGCTGATGACGCGCTGTGAGTCGCTGAAGTCGGAACTGAGAAATTACGCCGATCTTGACGGGACGATCGCGGCCTCAGCAGCGAGATCCACAGGATTACTGGCTGAAATGCGTAACCACCGGATGGTATTGACGGAAAAGCGGAAGGCGTTTCTGTCCTCTCTGTCTCTCAGCGCGCTGGATATTAAAATTCTGCCGCTCTGTGCCCCACACGAAGACACCGTATCTGGTTATCAGGCGGTAACCGGGATCGGCAACTTTGCCGATCGTATCTATGATGATGGTGACGGGAGCGGGCTGCTTCATAGCTTCATCAGCTTGCGCCCGTACAGTCCGCTACCGTCGGCAACGGAAAACAAATATCTTGCGCTGGATACGCTTAAAGCTCTGCATCTTGCCATCCATCGCGAGGAGCCGGGAGCAGGGTCAGAGCTCCACGGAGCTTTCAGAAATCGCCTTAAAGGTCTGAATGATGCGCAACTGGATGCCCTGCAATGCTGGTATCCGGATGATGGGATCCACATTCGGTACCAGACGCCCGGAGGAGGGATGGAAGATATTTCCTCTGCCTCACCGGGACAAAAAGGGGCGAGCATGTTGCAGTTCCTGCTGTCATATGGCACCGATCCCCTCCTGCTGGATCAACCAGAAGACGACCTGGACTGCCTGATGCTGAGCATGAGCGTGATCCCTGCCATCATGGCAAACAAGAAACGCCGACAGCTGATTATCGTGTCGCATTCTGCCCCAATAGTGGTCAATGGTGATGCGGAATACGTTATCAGTATGCAACACGACCGCTCTGGCCTGCACCCGGGGCTTTGTGGAGCGCTTCAGGAGACGCCGGTGAAGGAACTGATTTGCCGACAAATGGAGGGAGGGGAAAAAGCATTTCGTTCCCGCTATGAGCGGATACTCAGCTGATAAACGGCACCATCCCTGGGACAGAGAGACATGTCAGAAGAGTGGCACCTGCGTGCCGCTGAGTATCTGAAAACCCGAACATAGACCCCGATCAGGCTGCCCCAAGAGTTTGATCGGGGCCTATGAGGCCGATGAGTTACCCTTTCTTCTGACAGTCTTCTCCTGAGTGTCAGTGGTGGGCATTGAGCCATGCTATCAAACGAGCATCGCTACGGGAAAGCGTCCCGTTTTTCAACTGATTATCAATGGCTGTGTATACTTTCTTTTCCGTGATCCCGTGAAGGGGGTTCAGTTCCCTGAAAACTGACTCACTGGTAAACTGGCACCGGGTAAATGCCTCCTCAGCGGTGCTGACGGTTGGGTGGATCACCACAATATTAAACAACGCGCTGATTGTTGCCCGCAGATAGTGTTCAAGGTTCACCGTCAGCAGGTCAATGTGCGGGCTGGTACCTGCATTGTGCACGATGGTATTTCTCAGCAGATACAGGCGGTGAAGATGTCGGGTGACTTTCTCGGCATGTTGCCCCAGTTTATCCGCCATTTTCTCGGGTGACGCACAGATCCCGGCAAGCTTACGCACCCGATACATGACATAGGGAAAGTGCTGTAAATCTGTCTGAAGTTCACGGACCCGGTCCGCATCTTTAAGAAGGGCATAGAGTTGCCCCAGCGGAAGTGAAGCGATCTCCGGTGTGCGCAAGGGGTGCCCTGGCTCTCGCAGAATGAAGCGCAGAACTTTTCTTAGAGAAAACAGTTGCTTAACAACATAGTCCAGCACCATACAGGGAGCCACAACACCGATGACATGCTGTTCATGTGATGGTGTGCCAGGGGCAACTCCTAGCGTTAATGATTCAAGCGCCGACCAGTAAGCGGTGAAACGACTCTCCTGAACTTGGCTTTCAATGCCGTTACGGAAAAACCGAAATGCGGAGCTGATTTTTTTACGGGACACATCCGGTGTATCCGTGAACAGTCGGTTCATCGCCACCATAAAGCGCGCAAACTCCTCGTCCGTTAACCGGTCCGCGTTTGCCTCGATTTCATTATCGAAGCGCGGCACTTCTGTTTCGTCTTCATCCCTGATTATCATGAACTGTTTCTGGACGGTGATATCTCCCTTACCTACCATGTAGGCAATGACATCCAGGGATTCACGAAGCATCTGACCGGCCATGTTACGGGCAGATGTGTCAGACATTGAGCAAACCGGTATATCGACTGAGAGGGAGAAGCGTTGTCGGGCTTCATCAAGTGGCATGAACACACATCCGTTGAACTGCAGTGTGGGTCCTTGCGTGTTAAGTAGGGTGTGCAGTTTCTCACTGGTAATAAACATCCGAACAGTCACGTCCCGAGTAGGCGTTACCAGTTTCTGCCGGAACGAGTGAAAGGCGGCCCGGAAAGCGTTCGGTTCAGTACTCACATTCCTGAAAATATTGATGTACAGCAGGTAACATTCCGTCAGTGTCATACCCCGGGTGAGGAGTACACTCATCACTCCGTTTGTCAGTGAGTAAATATCCCGTGCATGGTGTTCATCCAGAGGGGGCCATGCAAACAGTTCCTGTTCAAGCATCTCAAGAGCCTCAGTGATATAACTGGCCTCGGTGATATCCGCCAGTTGTACACATAGGCTACAGATAAGACGAGGACGCTTTTCCACCGGGCTGCGAGTGGGGTCAACCAGCAAATCTCTGTCCAGAAGAGTCACCAGTTGAGCGGGGATGTCCTCAAATGCTTCTCTCCTGAGAACTTGATCGGTCTCGAGTAACTCGAGCAGTTCAGTGGCCACCCGGAGTCTTTTTTTATCGGCACTGAAACGATCTTCCATTTCGTAAAGAAATAGCAGTTCGCGGATGGTGCTGAGTGGATTGCTGTATCCGACCCGGTCAGTATCCGGGCTGTTTTTATGGCAGAAGTTGGACCAGCATTCAATAAAATAAAGCTGACGCTCGGTGAGTACATCCCTGCTCAGACGTCGGTCGATACGCATAGGTCTGGAAATCTCTTGTACAGTGAGTTATTATTTATTCATACCATATTTAAACCATCTGCCGCCATGCGGGGGATGTCACCGAAAAAAACGGCTCTCCCTTCCGTCAGTGGCTCAGTCCCGGGAAGGCTCAGGGCCTCATATCCAGAAAGCCACCCTTGCGGGTGGCTTTTTTTTCAGAAGTCCGGATGGTCCAGTGCAGGCAACTACCTGGCGACCCGGATGATGTCCGCCTCCCGCCAGAACAGTGCTTCATTCATGTACCAGAACAGGTGGCGACGGAAGACATTTTGCTGAGGACGTTCCCGACCAGCCTGCTGCACACGCAGTGAAAGCCAGGGCACACCCATCCATCATGATGGGCTGGAGATTGAACATTCAGTCATCTCAGGCAGAGTAAACCCGGTCTCTGACAGAACGCCTGTGGGACGTTTATTGATGAAATTCATTCTCTTCCCCATTTATATTCCCTGCTGACCCTACAGAAAACTGAAAGGAAGTCATGAGACAATCATGAAGGTTTAAGGCTGGCTGTCCGTCAGCATGACTGAATAGTGAATACCTTGTGGCAGATTGATTGAGAATGGTTTATTCAGTGTAAGCGGGATGGTCTTTGGTGCAATCGGTATTGTCCTGATACTGTCTCCTACCAGGCGAGCATTCACGTATCGCTCGTGATCATAGTAATTTATCTCACCACTGATCTCGGCCGTTCTGCTTTTTTCACCCGGAGACAAATCAATATACATCGTCGCTGCGGCAAATTTTCTGTCCAGCTCAGAGGTGAATGCTTTTCCAGGCATCGGTCGAAGTGCATACAGTATAGCGTTATGTGTATTGTCTTGTTTCATAAGGCTGTCCGCAGTTACGGTAATTATGGTTGCCCCTGATACTGGCGACTGCATTTCCGTTCTGAGGTACTGCGCACTGTTTTCTGATGGCACGGCACTGCATCCCATCAGCGAGAGGCATAAAACAGCGAGTCCTGTCATTCTGTTCAATTTAAATGTCCTTTATCCATTATCAATAATTGGTGGTCGCTCTGTCAGTATCGGCATGATTCATAAAATGTTGATACTGTTATGCCTGGACCCGAAAGATACGAAAGGCGAAAACTATCTTGCTCATAAGATAAATAGTGCTAGTTACCACTGCTTTGGCTGGAATGACCCCACGACAGAAGACAATTTATGTCCTCACGAAGAGGCCTGTTCGAAGATCTTCGAACTGAGGGCGCGGAGAAGGCTGCGACGATTCAACATTATCTGTAGCAATTCAGTTTCAGAGCAGATGTGCAAAACATTTTTCAATAGACAGCAAAACCGGAAATGTAACTTTCCATAAAATCAGAACACTGATTAACCCAATCTCCGGAGATTCACATGCCTTTCTCTGATTTTCTGAAAATCATTCAGAAGTTTCAGTGTGCAACTGTGCTGGAAAAAGTACTGATGCTGCTGTTTGTAATTCTGATCATTGTGCAACAGGTGATCGATACGTTCTGCAGTCGATAAGACCCGGCCGGTAAGAAAGCGGGGTTGGATTAGACGGGTTTCTTACACGCCGGTCACAGCCAAGTGTCCTGCCGGAACGACAGGACACAGCCTGAACACAACGGGATTTCTGGCAGAATAACCGTAACACCCACCTCTTTCTGCGGAGCGCCATCTATAGACATTCTTACGGAAAAAAACGACACCTGATGGACAGGTACCGAAGGGTTAAACCAGCCAGGCTGATTAGAGTTATGGGAGTATTAGCTTCGTTTCGTTTGTTTCAAGCAGCTGTACTTGTTCGTCAATCCACTGCCCTGCAACAGCAGCTTCACTGAAATCTACTACCGGGTTATCTATCAGTTTCTGAAGGAGCTGTTCAATACGATCTATCCGGTAATGGAGATCACGCATTTCGGCTAAAAAATCAAATTGCTCCTGGTGAAAGTGAGTGTACTCGAATTTCAACCGGTACCGGCCGTTATGATAATTAACCTGTTCCTCTGTGTGTTGCCTTGCCTTACGAACTTCGTCAGCCAGGAATGTGTCAACATCACGTGTTTCTAACTCTCCGCTAAGGCGCTGCAGGGCAGGAAAGTGGTCAGGATAACAAAGGGCGAAAGTAATCATCATTCCCTCTAAAAAATGATCCCCTAACGTTTTATTAATCCAGTCCTTCAGCCACTTGCAATGCCTTTGCAGCGTAGGATCTGCACCTACAGAGACTGGCTCATAGGCCGCTCGAGCGATAATATGGAACAGAAGCGCTACGCAGTACATTTTGCCTTTCGTGCTAACCTGAACGCGATCATCGTATTTGAGATTATATGGGTTGATGTTGGGCATAACATCATGACTGTAAACCAAAAACTCAAGCGACTCATCCATGACCTTCTCAAAACGCTGGCTGCGATTGTTTCTGTCACTGATAGAGCCGGCCTGATACCACCGGTCCGAAAGCTGTCGGTATCGACGGTAATAGTCATCCTCTTTTTGCTGAATAAACTGATTCCGGATCTGGGCGTCAATCCGACGTGCCAGACCGGAGAAATCGGGTAGGACAAATTTCTCTGGTTCATTTTTCGGAGATATAAGTGCTATGAATTCAGAAACCTGCATGTCTTTACTCTGAGGTCCATAACGTTTTCCTGACATGCGAGTGCCGATGAAAAAGCTTTCAATCGTCATAACTTACCTTTCAGTGTCTATTCAGAAATTTTAAGTGTGCACTAACTATTCCATAAAACTGCATATCAAGACAAAATATCAATCAGTATAAAAATACTTTTGTATTACATTTGTATTGCCAATGTGTGCGTAATGGATTACAACTACTCCTGACTGATAAACATAATCTGGAGCCGTTATGATGAACAAGCTACAGGAACGATATGCTCGCATAATTGCGATAATGAACAATAAAGGTGGTCCTGGTAAGACCAGTTCGGCTACCAATCTGGCTGTTCACTATGCCAGATCAGGGAAGCGGACGCTGTTGATTGACTCGGACCAGCAGGCCAATACGACAGAAGTCACCGCAAATGGTAAAAAGTACTATTCCATGTATGGTCCAACTATTTGCGATCTCTACAGCAATTCTCGATTTGATATCCGCGATGTCATCATCCCCGCGATGGCCGGTGATGCTCCTATCCCTAACCTGGATCTGATTCCGTCTGACCCGACGTTCGAAAAAATTATTGAACAGACCCTTACCCGCAGTCACCGCGAAAAAATCCTGGGCCGTCATCTCGAGAAAGTTCGCACTGAATATGATTACATCATTATTGACTGTGCACCTGGGCTCAATATCGCAACCGGCAATGCAATTTTTATCGCCGATCATGTTCTGGTACCTGTCGATGGCGGGAGTTTTTCTCTGAGTGGTCTTGAAATCATGCTGGACTATATGGATGAGATCTCTGAGGAAGATTATGCACGCTTCAGTGTATTCCGGAACAATTACAATGGTGCAAATAAGAAAATAAACACTTATATCGAAACCGCCCTGGGCTCGCACGAGAGAATTTCTCCGAGACTATTGAAAAGCCGGATTCGTACTGATCAGGCCATAGTACAGTCTCAGGTGGCTTGTCTTCCTCTGTACTACTACCAGAAAAGTGCAATGGCTTTAGTGGATTACGGCAAACTTGCCCGTGAGCTAGAAGAAATTATCAGCAGTGAGGCAGCATAATGTCTAAAGAACTTGTTCGACCTATAATGGAAAAACCTGAACGGGCCAGAAAAGAAAGTAGCCTGACTAACATTGCGGCTAAAAAGAAAAATACGACAGGCGAAACACCAAAAACTATACGCATGACACCTGCGGAAAAGATGCTGGCGCAGGAACTGGTTGAGCAGATCCAGGCACTTACGCACAAGAACATTACGGTTTCCACATTACTTCGTGCAGGGCTGTACCTTGCTCAGTCAGCAGGACCAGAAAAAGTTCTGAAGGCGATTAAAGAGAACATTTAGCAATACAAATGAAATACATTTGTATTTCATCTTCAGACATCTTTCCTGCTCAGTCTGGCCTGCGGGATCAGCAGGCCATCTTGTCCAGTTGCTTAATTATCTCAAGTTCTTCTTTAAGCAAAACAGGGTACTGATGGGTACAGGATTTTAACATTAAGAACTGGCGATTCTGTCTTCATTTTTCGTGTATTTTTGAAGGGAGCCCTTTAAAAGCGTCTTCCCAGTAGAGTTCCCTTTCCTCATCATTAACAACTTTACTCATCCATGATTCCGAACGGTTCCAGCGAGCAGCAACTTCCTTTATGGTCCAGTTTTTTTCTTTTAATAATTTTTTAATCGTCTGAGTTGATAATCGGGCATTACTCCAGTTTTCAAGAGACTTTCTGGAAACATGAAAATCAAATTCAGGATATGTCTCTTCAAGTTTTTCTTTAGAAATAAAAGACCAGTTAGGTTCCTGGTACTGGTTGAAGTGAACCAGACTATATCGGTCATCCTGGGTTATGCTGATTTGAGATTCGTAATGTTCTACCCATACAGAATTCTCACGAACATACTCAAACAGAATTGATATCACTTCTTTACTTTTACGTTCCTGTGATTTAAATAAATCAAAAATCCCTTGCTGATTCTGTATTTTAATTGCACCGTCATTAATGAGTGCATTCACAGCTGATGCCCGTACACTCTCAACAGCATTGGTAATTGAAGTGTTATAATAATTTAACAACTGAGCACAGAAAAAAATTATCTTCCCGTTAACGATCTGAACTTTTAAATAGCAAAATCCCTCATCATCCCAGAAGGCTCTGAACTGCAGAGGAAGATATGTTTTTTTAAACCCTTCAATCAATCTGACACTGAGCTTCATCTTAGACTCCAACTGATTTTATAATGATAAATTGAACTATAGTTCAATATTTGTCAAATCAACGTGCAAACTGATGTCGAAAGAAGGCTGATACCTGTGGGAGATATTTTGATGCGGTAACAACCAGGACGGTCAGGATTTCTCACTCAATAGAATGAGTAACAACGCCAGCCAGAACCGGTAAAGACTGTAAGTGCATATCATCGGCACCGAATACAAATGAATTACAAAAGTAGTTCATTTGTATTCGGCGTAATTTCACTTAAAAGCTAATTAAATGTTCAATTCTTCAGCCGGTATTACACGGAAACCTACCAAAATTAGTTGGTTATATCATTTAGTTCATCCTTTACCGATCGTTCTAATACATCCAGCGCCAGGTGATGTATTATCAACTCAGTTGTCAGCTTAACGGGCAACTACCTCACGTTACGTCTGGATAACAGGCGCAACACACACGTAAATCTGAGAGGAATTCCACATGGAAACTCAAAGAATTCGATATATAAACTTTACAGAAGGAATCATCCATGAACCAATTTACAGAGGACCTACATAATGTAGTAGCTCAAATCTTAGCCGGCGCAGAAATCTCTGATAGTGAAATTTTCAAAGAATTAACTATTGAACCTGATTTTTACAAGGTGCAGGACCAGTATTACGGTGGAAATGGTATCTATTTCAACTCTGAATCAGAAACCCGCTTTTCACTGCGTAGCAAATCCAAAGGTGTATTGTATCTGGCCACCACGGCATTTACAGGGCTGAAAGAGTTTTATCAGGATGCTCCGCTTGTTGAAACTGAGGATCTTGAGAAAAACTGTATGGCGGTAATTCAGGCAGCACGCACAATCAAGATTATTGATTTAGCTGCCCTGGCGCCCCATCTGAAAACTCCGTTAGGTTATTTGATGGGCTCTAAAGCTGTCTATGAGGATACTCAGTGGCTGGCAGAAGTGCTTTCTCATTATGCTGATGGTATTGAATATTTGTCTCAACACACCGGCAAAACCTGTATCGCGTTGTGGTCTGACACCGTTGATGGAAACGGAATGCTGAAGAACATCTCAGTCACTCCGTTAATCCAGTTCAGTCTCAACGGACAAAGTACGCAGGCGATCTTAAAATCAAAGCTGGGTATTCTTACTCTCTGAGATTAAAAATGGGCCAAAAGGCCCATTTTTTTACATGGTATGGTTGGTACCAAAGTTTTCTGCCAGGATTCTGAAGTGGGTCATCTCTTCAGGCGTAGCGCCACGGCGCAGCGCGTCAACAATAGAGACATGTGTTTCAGTTCCCGGAATATCAACTTTACGGGTAAAGAAGTGACATTTCCGCACAGCACTGACCTTGTGTTTAATCAGGGATAATAATTCCGGGATGCCGGCCAGCATACCGCCTTCTGAATTATTCTCACGTGTGCAAAACTGAAATACCGGGTAAAGGTTTTCAGAACCCCATTTAATCTGAATAACTTCACCACGGTTTCCTCTTTTATGCAGGGTTGGCGGCGTGGTTGCCAGTATTTTTATAACGGCCGTTGATTTATGCACTCCGCCTGAATTCTCCAGCGACTTAAGAAATACTTCTCTCGCTTCAGCAAGATCTTCCTGGGCCTGTTTTTCAGGTGTCATGGTATTAATTAATGTCTGCAGCTGAGCCTGATTCTTTAATTCAGCCCAGAATGTTTCATCCTGCAGCGTGAGCAGTTCCAGTAACTTCTCGTGGGGCAGTTCATGCAGTGCTTCAACGAACTTGCTTCCCACATTCTGAATGCGGGTCTGCAGCAGCTGGATTTCAGTTTGCTCACGGTTTTTGAGGTGAGCACGGGCTTTATTAGGTGCATAACTGATGTTTGTCATAGTCGCCTCGTCTCGGGTGTTTAAGATTTCCATGACTTAAGAATACACAAAATCTTAAAGAAGTGCAATTTTTGTACTTCCTGCATTCCCTGCAAAATCTGCATTCCGATTTCCGCTATTTGAGGAAAGGTCGCCCAACTGAGGGCAGTTTGTCACAGAACACAACATACAGCCCTTCCCTCCCCTTCAGACCCCATCATCCAGGCAAAAAGGATCCTTTTTCGATCCTTTTGCGATCCCATACTCTCCTCACGCTAAAATATTTGTTTCTGATTTATGGTATATATCCAGAAAGCGGAAATTCAGTGCACACCGCTCTGCGGGTTTTTTCCGTGGCAGTCGCGGTCGCGAGCAACGAAAATGACAGCAGAATTTCATCAGATTGCGCTACGTGAAAAATGGCAGGGTTGCAGGGGTGTAACCCGACAGAATTTACGTAGCGTGAGCGGACCAACGGGGACACCATGACTCTGCCCTCTTTTATTAACGCCTCCCCTGCCCTGCCGGCGACAGGCCAGTCGGCTGGCCTGGACTACGGCCGCGCGCTTTCGCTACGCGAAATGGCCCGGCACTACACCGAGCTGCCAAAATATCTGCTGGCTCCGGAAGTGGCCGGACTGCTGCACTTTGTTCAGGACTGGGGTCAGCACGCTTTTTTTAATACGTTATGGAATACCGGGGCACGCCTGAACGAAGGCCTTGCCCTGAGACGGCGTGACTTTCACCTTAACGAGAGCATTCCGCATGTCGTTCTTCGCACCGCCAAACAGCGGCGTGCCGGCGGCGGCCGTCCGCGTAAGGGAAAAAGTGCCAACCGGGTGGTGCCGTTATCGGACCCGGCCTATGTCGATGAGATGCGCCGGCTGTTCGCCAGCACGAAGGAGCAGTTTGAAGATGATCCGATTACAGGCGAACGTCGCGCGCAACCGGTGTGGAATGTTTCCGACCGGACGGTGCGTAACTGGCTGGTCCGGGCTACTGATGCCGCGGATCGTGACGGCGTCAGACTGAGCATCGACGTCAGCCCCCATACCTTCCGGCACAGTTTTGCAATGCACCTTTTATATGGCCACGTTCACCCTAAGGTACTCCAGGGTCTGCTGGGGCATGAGAAGTTTGAGAGTACTGAGGTCTATACGAAAATATTTGCGCTCGACGTGGCTGCCAGTCAGCAGCTGCGCTTCACCCTCGATACACAGGATGCGCTGCAGCTACTGCGTATAAAATAGATAACCAAGTTGAGTTCCCATGAAAAAAACCAAATACAGATTTGAGAGTGATGACGATCCCTTTGTATCTAAAGATGTTTTGACTCTGATCGACAACGGACTTGTGTTTCTGGATAAGGCGCGTGAAGAATTGCAGGACTCCATGCCCAAATTTTCGATTGTCAGTTTCTGGACAGCGGTCGAGATCCTGCTGAAGGTACCTTTGTTACATGAGCACTGGAGTCTGGTGTGCTCCGGCAGGAAAATAGAGCGAGCAAGGTACCTTGCAGGTGATTTCCAGTCGGTGACATACGATGAAACATGTCAGCGATTAGCTGATGTTCTGGAACACCCTCTTCCTAAAGAAACCATCGACGTATTCAAAAAAGTCAAAGACCATCGCAACCGGGTGGTTCATTTTTATCATTCCGATTTCACAGACGAGCAATCAAAGAAAATTCTTCATGAACAGGCCGATGCCTGGTTTGCGCTAAATCGTTTTATGCGTGATCAGTGGTTTTCGATTTTTGGAGAGCCTCTGAACTCTAAGCTCGCATTAGACGAAGATGGAATGCTCCGGAGCTCGTTTTTTTATGCTGATGCTAAATTTCGTTATCTCAAGCCGGAACTTGATGGACTCGAAAAACAGGGATGTTCAGTCTCAGTTTGCCGCTCCTGTAGTAAAAAAGCTGCGGTTGATATGTGTATACATGAGGAAAGCGGAAATACCCTGCATGAATCTGACTGTCTGGTCTGCGGTACCAGGTCAGATCAGTATCTCGAAGTTACCTGCCCTGACTGCGGGATAAAGCAGAATTTATACGCTACCGGTGAAACAGAATTCACCTGCGTACAATGTAACCACTCTTCATCACGATACGATTTGCTTGATGAATGGGAGGGTAAACCAGAAGATTTTAGTCATTCTGGTCTTCCTGCAAGTTGTTCTGATTGTGACGGCTATGAGACGGTATGTGAGTACGGTGGTGGATACCTGTGCACCACCTGTCTCGTATTACATGACTCACTGGAAACCTGCGGATACTGTGGCGGGCATTCAACCTCAGTTCCTGAAATGAGCGGTCTTATAGGGTGTAACTTCTGTGATGGTAACGTGCGGTTGCTGGAGGAATAAGTATATAAATGAATTACATTTGAAATTCCTTTGAATTACAAATGTATGTCTTATGTAGTTATTATCTGGTACCTCTTAGAAACACAATAACAAATACAAATGAATTTCAAATGTATTACATTGAGGGTGTTCGATGTCAACGTGGACAGATATCTCTATCGGTAACTTCACTCTGTACGATACGCAGAATGACTATCATCAATGGTATTTTCAGAAGGCCGATCGTGTCAGGGAGATTGTCAAAGACGAGGACGGGAGCTGGTCAGAAGGAACGTTTATCGGCTATCGGACGACCGTGGCACAGATGCGCCGACGGTTACAGCTGAACGGATATGACCGGGCCGCTCTCGAACGGGATTTTTCGACTGCCATTGAGTCCTGGAAAACGGATTCTATTGCGGAGCTGGCCAAACTTGAAAGCGAAGAACATCCCCACGGAGAAAATTATCTTCAGTACAGAATCACCTGGCTGAAGCACGTCATCCCGGTTCTTGAAAATGCAACGCTGGATGACTGGCTTGACCGGTTAAATAAGGCGGCATGTTGGCCGAGTAACGAGAGAGATTTTGCCCAACTTTTGACGTGGATTGAAACCGGTGATCCTGTGCTTTCCCTGATGGTCAGCTCGGTTGACGGTGATTGCTCCTGGGTTCGTGATTCGAACTTTAATTTCCCGTGTACACAACGAGATTTTTACTCTTTAGCGATTCTGCTAATCACTGAGGATGGCGCTGTATGCGAACTGGACCTGAAATGGCTCATATCTGCCGAATTGACTGATGATTTTGACGATCTGGAAGAAAAACATGCGGGAGCCACTCAACCGCTTAGACATGCCAGACAGAGCCTCTCTGAGTTGAGTGCACTGGTAGGCACTGTTGCAAAGTTAGCGATGAGGCAGCCTTTTGTCTTATTCAAAGGCCTTACATTTCAAAAACTCTGCTTACCAGGCGCATTTCGCCCAGGGGAT
>NZ_ALNJ01000083.1:0-235 GCF_000293135.1 Klebsiella sp. OBRC7
TGAGAAGCCCCGACCGGGGTTCGACAACTGGCGACAGCCAGTTGGACAGATGACGAGCCTGCGAGGAATCTGCCCCGACAAAATTGCCGGGAGCAATTTTGAACAGCGCTTGCGCTGGCCCCGCAGGGGCGAGGCCCAGGGACGGGCCGAGTAACGGCGAGCGCAGCGAGTCAATCCCCCCCTCACCGCCATATTTTAAGAAGAGCTCGTACGCAAGTACGGGCTTTTTTTTCGC
>NZ_ALNJ01000084.1:0-5866 GCF_000293135.1 Klebsiella sp. OBRC7
CATCCCACAGGTAGAGGTCCGGCGCGGCGCGGAAGGCCACGCGCAGCGGTTCATGCCATACGCCGCTGACGGTCATACTTTGATCCTGGCGGATCAGCTCGCTGATTTTTACCGGCCGATCGGTGGCGATCCAGCGCGGGGCGTCGTACGGCTTGCTGACAGCTATCGTCTGCGGATCAACATCCATGCTGGCCGTCTGCGGGGCGAAATCGCCGCGGGTCAGGCGCCAGGCGGCCATCCGCAGCGCCGCGTCGTTCTGGCCGACGATGAGCAGCAGCTTATAGGCCGGATTGCCGGGGTTCTCAACGATCCGCAGCAGCGGCTTGTCGGTTTGCGGCAGCGTCAGGCCGCCCACCCGATCGCCGGGGTGGCCGATGATAATACCGTGCTTCTCGGGCAGGCGATCGCGCAGCGCGTCAAAAGCGATACCGCGATAATCGGCCTGAATACCCAGCCATGACGACACCAGCGCCGCAGCGCTGAAAATATCCGCCGTTGGTTTCTCCGGATACGCGATAGCGATATCCGCCGGCGTCATCTGCATGCTGTCGAAAAACGGGCGCGGGAAATGGCCTAAATCGTTGCTGATATTAAGCTGCTGGCTCTCCCAGCTAAAGTGGGAGGCGGGCAAAATGGTTACCCGCGAGGTGTCGTGAATATCGAGCCGGCACTGCATTGCATCGCCGTCGTTAATCTTAAAGCTCAGGTTGTTGCTGGAGACCATCAGCGCCGCCGGAATATCCAGCTGATAGTGCGAGATCTCCTCGCCGTCCGCGCCCAGCGGCAGCGTGCCGAGCGGCTGGCCGTTGAGCATTAACTGCAGCGTGGCGTTGCGGGACGCCATCTCCGGCGAGACCTTAACATCCAGCATCAGCTGGGCGTGGGTGACCACCTGATCGGAGGGCAGCGTAAAGCTGGCGCCGCCCTGGTTTTGTCCACCGCTAAGGATGATGCCGTCCGGCATGCCCATCTGCGTGAGGTTCAGGTCTCCGCCGACAATCGGCGTTAGCGGCACCGTATCAGCGACCCCAGATGCAACCGGCGACGGCATCGCGGGTAGCGAAGCCGGCTGAGGGACGTTTGCCGGCGCGGGCTCGGTCGTGGCGGGCGAATTTGCTTCGCTGGCAGGCGCCGACGCGCCGCTGGCTTCCGCATCAGGTAGCGGAAAATTAAGCGGCGGCAATGCGTCCGGGGGCGTGTCCTCGCTATGCAGCGCTGGCGCAGAGAGCATACCGGCCAGCAGCGCAAGCGTCGTTAAACGTTTCATAGGCTGCCGTCCTCCTGCGCGGGATTCGCCGCAGGCGGCTGACGACGCTGGCTACGGCGCGTCTTCCACGTCAGCCAGAACAGTTCGAATACGCAGCGCAAAATGGTGGCAAAAGAGCGGAACGGGTTGTCCTGCGGGCGCGGCGGGTTAATCCACGCATCGGCGCGGGCCAGCACCACGCGCACCAGCTCGCGGCGGCGGGAGAGCTGAATATTTTCATCAAATTGCAGACGAATAAACTGGTCGTCAGCGGTGACCTGGCGCACCGGGATCGAAATCGCGCCGGACTGGAGAATCAGCTCAATTTCTTCGATTTCATCCTGCAGGTGGCGCTTATCCGGCGCGCTTACGCGGCAGCCGCCCATGGACAGGTCCGCGGTGTGGCTGCGGGAGACAATGCCGCTGGTGTAGTGGATCAGTACCGGAATATCGACATCAATACGAATGGTTTTTCGCACCTGACGGGTTTCGCGCGCCACGGCAATGGCGGCCAGCAGGAAGATCAGGCTGTAAATCCCCCAGCCGACGTTTAGCGCGATAACGTTCGGGTCTGAGCCAAAGTAGTCGTGACCGATGGCGCGGACGATACCGACCACCACCCCCAGGCCCAGCAGACAGGCGACGACCAGGTGCGGTCTGACGACGGTAAAGTCGAAGTAGCCCACGTCCAGCAGGCCGCCTTTATCGGTCACGTTGAATTTCCCGCGTTTGGGGAAAATCATGGTCACCAGCGTCGGCAGCACCAGGTGGAACGCCAGCACGATATCGTAGATTTCGCCCCAGAAGCTGTAACGATAGCGACCGTTCATGCGCGAGCCGACATAGATCGCGAGGAACAGATGCGGCAGCGCGTAGGAGACAATCAGGCTGGCCGAGGAGTAGATGATATTCAGGTTGAACAGCAGGTAGGCCAGCGGTGCGGTGACAAAGACTACCCGCGGCAGGGCGAACTGATAATAGAGCATGGCGCTGAGATAGCACAGGCGCTGCTGGAACGTCAGCCCACGGCCCAGTAGCGGGTTATCCAGACGGAATATTTGCGTCATCCCGCGCGCCCAGCGGGTACGCTGAATCACGTGCACCACCAGACGTTCGGTGGCTAAGCCGGCCGCCAGAGGAATATCAAGGAACGCCGACTTCCAGCCCAGGCGCTGGAACTTCAGCGCGGTATGGGCATCTTCGGTCACGGTCTCTACCGCAAAGCCGCCGATCTGTTCCAGCGCGGCGCGGCGAATGACGGCGCAGGAGCCGCAGAAAAAGGTCGCGTTCCAGTTGTCGTTCCCCTGCTGGATCGGGCCATAAAACAGCATCCCTTCGTTAGGAATATTGCGGCCCACGGAGAGGTTGCGCTCAAAGGGGTCCGGCGAATAGAAGTAGTGCGGCGTCTGCACCAGCGCCAGCATCGGATCGTTGAGGAATCCGCCCACCGTCGCCTGCAAAAAGACGCGGGTTGCCACGTGATCGCAATCAAAAACGCAGATAAGCTCGCCGTGGGTCAACGTCATCGCGTGGTTGAGGTTGCCCGCCTTGGCGTGTTTGTTATCGTTACGGGTGATATACCCAACCCCAACGTCGGCGGCGAATACCGCGAATTCATTGCGCTTACCGTCATCCAGCAAATAGATTTTTAATTTATCTTTTGGATAATCAATACACTGCGCAGCCAGCACCGTATCACGCACCACCTCAAGCGGTTCGTTATAGCTGGGAATATAGATATCCACCGTCGGCCATTTGCTCATATCATCCGGCAGCGGGACAATTTCACGCTTTAGCGGCCAGACCGTTTGCAGGTAGTTAAGCAGCAGCATCACCCAGATATAGACTTCCGCCAGAAACAGCCCCATCCCCAGAATCGCTTCAATGGTGGAGTTAAAATGCAGGGTCTGCGTCAGACGGAAATACATATAACGGGTCGACATCAGCAGCGATGTCACAACCATGATGACGGAAACGCTGCGATTTTTACTGAACCCCATTACAAAGAGAATAGCGATGCTCAGCAGGCCAAAAATGTACTGCTTTTGGCTGTCCATCGGCGTGATCACCACCAGCACGGCAATGGGCGAAAGTACCAGTACCAGCAACCAGAAAAGCGTCTTTTTCATTCAGCAGCCCTGCAATTAAATTAAAGCCCTGACCTGCGAGGCTGGCTATGCACCTTGCCGTCACCAATATTGATACCCAACTGCGCAGAGATTTTTTTGGCAATAATTTCAATATCAAAGGCGGCTGCGGAGGAGGAGTTAAAGTCCAGGATCGACTTCTGGGAAGCATTCGCTTCCACCACGCTTTCATCACGATGGATGATGCCCAGCAGGCGATCGCCCAGCTTTTCTTCCATTAACGCCGTAACATCACGACTGACCTGGCGACGGTTATCGCTCTGGTTGATCACGAAATAGTGTCCGAGTTTATGGTTGAGTTCTCCCCCGGTCAGACGCTGCTTTTCCACGTGCGCCAGCGCGGACGTCGAGGCGGTATCCGCCAGCAGCGGTACCAGATGCATATCGGCAAGCGAAGTGAGCGCCTTTAGCGCGGGCGAAGGGCCCGGCGGCAGGTCGGCAATCGTAATCAGCCCCGGATAATTGAGTAATGCCGCCAGGCCGCGCGTCAGGAAATGCTCGTCATGGCTCAGGCGTTCATCGAAGGCCTGCCGCTGCGCGTCGCTCACGTCGCCGTAGGGCAAGACAAAAATATTGCTGCCGGCGCTTAATACGCACTGGCTCCAGTCATGGAGCTCCAGCGCTTTCGCGACATAGCCGCGCTCGTCGCTGAGGGGAACGCCAAAATGCAGGCGCAGGGCGTTCTGCACATCAAAATCGAGGGCCAGAACTTTACTGCCTGCGCGGGCCAGCGCCCAGGCCAGATTTGCCGCCAGGGTCGTTTTTCCTACGCCGCCTTTCGGTGAACACACGCAGATCAACGGCATGTCGCAATCCTCTCCAGGAGTGATTTCAGTGACTGATCTTTATCTTTTGCTACCGGCTCCGCGGTTTTAGCCGCAAAAAGATGGGCAAAACCCTCCGTCGTCGGCGCGGCCACCGGACGCGGCCTGACTGCCGGCGCAGGGACGCTGGCCGGTACCGGCTGCGCAGCAACCTGAGAAACCGGCGGCTGGGGGGCGGGCGCAGCCGCTGCCGGGCTTTGCGGCAGCGCAGGCTCTACGGCCACCGCAGCAGCCATGTCCGTCACGGGGGCGGGCCGCGGCGCGGAGGGCGGGATAATCAGGGACGGTGTAGCCAAAGAGGGTGCCGGGGGAGCCTGAACGGCCGCAGGCTCCACCTTGTGAAACATATCGGCAGGAACCCGCTGCGGCAGAGGTAAGGAAACCGACCCACCCATGGCCAAAGAAGAGGCTTCCTCCGCCGGAATAAGTTGATTGAGAATAACCCAATCCCCTTTTTCACCGGCGGCGGCTTCTGATGAGAGGTCCTTAAATTTTAGACTGTGTGTCCGCGTCTTTTCCTTGAAGCGCTGCAAATCATCATAATGGTTCATAGATAACCTCATGATTTAAATACGTCATATTTAATCTGTTTTAATTGTCATCCCACGCCATTAAGCGTAGTTTAATTTGTTGTTTTTTGGGCATTTACCCGGCGTTACGGCCATCACAATACGCTAACTTTAGTCGCGATTTGATTATTTTGGATAGGTCAGGCTGGTGTAATTCCATAGTGGTAGTACGGTTACACTAACAGTTCTTTTTCAAAATGATAGCCCCATTTTTTGGGCGGCTGTGCCGTCAATCCCCCCGCAGCCTGCCAGCCCATTAGCAGATCGTAGTTTTTTATACTGCCTGAATATTAAAAAATGGCGTAATACACGCCAGGGGAAGGCTAAAGAGAATACATTTTAATATTTTTTAAGGCGTTTAGAAATCACTTACCGCGCTTAATTAAAATAATAAAATATTGTTCCCGTCCAAAATAAATAGCTCAGGATGTTATCCAAAAACCAGGAATATAAAGCGTTGACCGAACAACAAAGAACAGTTTTATGCATCGCTTTTGCTGTTAATTTGCTCCGGCTAAAGAAAAAATCAAGATAAAGTAAAATACATTCATGTAGTTATCCCGGACTCCCGACATAGCAATGGTTGTGGCGTAAAATGCCAGTATTGTTCGTTGTCGGTTGTTCCAACACTGCTGAGTTATGGTTAAAAAAAAGCCGAAGCACAGGCTTCGGCTTTGATTATTGATTGCCTGAATCAGCTCAGGGGCTTCTCGCCGTTTTGCTCCTGGTCGACCGCAAAGCAGGCTACCAGCTGGCCACCGTAGTCCTTCAGCTGCGGCTGAAGCTGGGTGCATGGGCCGAAACGGCGACGGCAGCGGGCGTTAAACGCGCAGCCCGGCGGCGGATTCAGCGGGCTCGGCAGCTCGCCGGTGAGCTTGATGCGCTCGCGGCGGTCATCCGGGTTCAGACGCGGCGTTGCCGACAGCAGCGCCTGCGTGTACGGATGCTGCGGGTTGTTGAAGATTTGATCTTTCGTCCCTTTCTCCACGCAGCGGCCTAAATACATCACCATCACTTCATCAGCGATATGCTCCACGACCGACAGATCGTGGGAGATAAAGACGTAAGAAAGCCCCAGAT